>JBDTQN010000013.1:0-21384 GCA_039932215.1 Pseudolysinimonas sp.
GCCGTCGCACCGAAGAGCTGCTGCAGCGCGCCGACATCACCGCCGAGTGGATCTCCGTCGCCCCCGGCGACGCCGTGATCCGGGAACTCGCGGGCAACTAGCACGCAACGAGAACGAGGCGGGTCCCTGAATTCGGGGGACCCGCCTCGACTTGTGTCCGGCGCCGACGTAGGGTCGAAGACGGCCCCCTTCCGGGGGTAACCCGACGACCAGCTGACCACCGAAAACACCCGGAGCCAGAATCGTCATGAAGCGCACCCCTGCCCTCGCCGTCACCGCAGCACTCTCGCTGGCTCTCGCCGGCCTCGTCGCCACCCCCGCCTACGCAGCCGACCCGGTCACGATCGACCTGCTCAGCATCAACGACTTCCACGGCCGGCTCGAGGCCGACCCCGCCGCCAACATCGCCGCGGCGGCCGTGCTCGCCGGCACCGTCAAGCAGTACGAGGCGGCGAACCCGAACACCCTGTTCGTCGGCGCGGGCGACCTGATCGGTGCGTCGACGTTCACCTCGTTCATCGCTCAAGACCAGCCCACGATCGACGCGTTCAACGCGATGGGGCTCGACGCCAGTTCGTTCGGCAACCACGAGTTCGACCAGGGCCGCGAAGACGTCGACACCCGCGTCCTGGCCGAGGCGGACTGGCCCTACCTCGCCGCAAACCTCTATGACCGGGCCACCAATGCTCCGGCGTACCAGGAATACGAGGTGCGCGAGGTCGGCGGCGTGACGATCGGATTCGTCGGCGCGGTCACCGAAGACCTCTCCAGCCTGGTCAGCCCGGCCGGCATCGCCTCGCTCGAGGTGAAGCCGATCGTGCCCGAGATCAACCGCGTGGCTGACGCGCTCAGCGACGGCGACCCCGCGAACGGCGAGGCCGACGTGGTCGTGCTGCTCGTGCACGAGGGAGCGGCGACGACCGCACTCAGCAGCGCAACCGACGACTCCAACTTCGGGCGCATCGTGAACGGCGCCGACGCCAACATCGACATGATCATCTCGGGGCACACGCACCTCGCCTACGATCACGAGATTCCGATCGCGGGCACCAACAAGGTGCGGCCGGTCATCTCTTCCGGGCAGTACGGCGAGCGGTACGCGCACACGGTTCTCTCGGTCGACCCCGACACCGGCGAGCTGCTCAGCGCGCACTCCGACATCCTTCCGCTGATCGGGGCTGCCGCTCCTGACCTGGTGGTCGCGCAGATCGTCGCCGACGCGAAGGCGAACGCCGACGTGCTCGGTGCGGTCGAGCTCGGCTCGATCACGGGCGACATCAAGCGCGCCACCCAGCCGTCGGGTGAGAACCGCGGCGGCGAGTCGACGATCGGCAACCTGATCGCCGATGCGCAGCTCGAGGCCGCGACAGACCTCGGGGCGCAACTCGCGCTCATGAACCCCGGCGGCATCCGGGCTGACCTCGCCTTCGCTCCGGATGGCGTGGTCACCTACAAAGAGGCCGCGACGGTTCAGCCGTTCGCCAACACACTGGTCACGATCAAGCTGACCGGCGCGCAGCTGAAAGCGGTGCTCGAGCAGCAGTGGCAGCCCGCGGGCGCGGCACGCCCGTTCTTGAAGCTCGGCGTCTCGACCGGGTTCTCGTACACGTACGACCCGACTGCGGCGGTCGGTTCGCGCATCTCGGCGATGTACCTCGGCGGAGCCGCGGTCGCGCCCGACCAGGTCATCACCGTGGTGACCAACTCGTTCCTCGCCGCGGGCGGTGACAACTTCACCGCGTTCGCGGCCGGCACCGGCAAGGCAGACTCGGGTCGCATCGATCTCGATGCGTTCGTGTCGTACATCAGTGCGCACTCGCCCGTCACTCCCGACCTGGCCCAGCGCGCGGTCGGCGTGGTACTCACCCCGGCCACCGACGGCGTCGCCTACGCCGCGGGCGAGTCGGTCACCGCGACGCTCTCGTCGATGCTCTTCAGCAACGGCGAGACCGCAGGTGACGCGTCGGTCAGCCTTGGCGGCACCGTGCTCGGCAGCGCGGCGCTCGATCCGGCGGTCGTGCCGACCAACGACGAGCAGGGTCGCGCGACCGTGACGTTCACGATCCCATCGGGCGTCAGCGGAGCGCAGACCCTGACGATCGCCGGCCCCGGCGGCACCTCGATCGGCTACCCGATCACGATCGCCGCGCCCGTTCCCCCGGTCGCGACGAAGACGACGGCCTGGCCCGACCGCCTGCTCTGGGTGAACGGCAAGAACATCGGCTACAGCATCCGGGTCACCGCCGTCGACGGCTCAGCGCCGGTCGGTGTGGTGACGATCACCGACGGACATCGCACGCTGATGACGGTGACCCTCGAGGCGAGCGACAACGGCCGGGTGCACGTCACTTTGCCGAAGGTGAGCCGAGGCATCCACGTGCTGCGGACGACGTTCACGGGTGAGGGCTTCGTCGATTCGAAGAGCTCGCCGTCGGTCGTGGTGGTGCTGCGCTAGGCGACGGCGAGCATCGCGGCGGCGGCCAGCGCGAGGGCCAGGCCTATCCACTGCACCGGGGCGATCCGCTCTTTGAGCACGATCGCGGCGAGAGCGATCATCCCGGCGGCGTCGAGCGCCGTCAGCACCGCGATCACGCTGAGGTCGCCGAGCCGCAGCCCCAGGATGATCAGGATGTTCGCGGTCGAATCGGCAAGCCCGGCGCCGATGATGAGCGGCAGGACGGGCCGGATGGCGGGGCCGGGCGGATCGCGCCGGACCCGTCCGCGGATCACGACGACGAGCACGATCGCCCACAGGATCAGTAGGTAGCTCATCCGGTTGAACACGAGCGGGAGCAGCCCGGAGTCGTGCGGCGCCTCGTTGAGCAGAATCAGCAGCGTGCCGATCAGCGTGCCCGACCCGGCGGCGTAGGCGACGCCACGCAGCGACGGTCGCACCGCGCCCTTCTCGGGCACGAAGCCGACTAGCACCACCGCGACCAGGGCGATGCCGAGCGCGGCGTACCCGATCACCGAAAGCCGCTCGCCCTGCAGCAGCCCCCAGGTGACGGGCACGATCGCCGAGATCACGGCGGTGAGCGGCGACAGGATGCTCATCGGCCCGATGGCGAGCGCGGCGTACAGCAGCAGGATGCCGAACGATCCGACCAGTCCGCTCAGCCCTCCCCAGAGCACCGCCGGCCACGACAAGGTGCCGCCGACGAACACCGACGCGATCAGCAACACCGTGAGTCCGATCGAGGCCGAGATCGCGACCACCCGCACCGGCAGCAGACGCTTCGAGGCGAGACCCCCGAAGAAGTCGGCCATGCCGAAGATGAGGGCGCTCGCCAACCCGACGATCACCACCAGCATGGGGCCAGGTTAGTGGGCGGGGGTGTCGGTCAGGCCGAGCGCGGCGTCGATGACCGCTGCCATGACCGGAGTGAGGATCTGCGAGTACGACGCCGTCAGATGCTTGGGATCCCGGTACATGATGTGGTTGCCGTCGAGCATCGCGCACGCGTCCGTGCACAACAGATCGGCGGGCGAAAAGAGAACGTCCGCGTGCTCGCGTGCGAGGTCGGCGGACATCGCGGAGATCTCCGGGGGAACCGCCCAATCCCGCGCGGTGGAGCACGCCCCCACATCTCGGAGGTTCTCGAATAGACACGCTTCAGGGTCCTGTTTCAGAACCGGGAACTTGTCGAAGTAGACGACGCGCGTATCTCCCTGGCGTATCACGTCCAGTGAAATGCCCACCCCGGCGCGCCAGCGGGCTTCGGCCTCCGGGAGAAAGGGCTTTCCCTCCTGGAATCCAGCGACGTTGGAGGCGTAGAGCACGACATCCGGGTCGAGGGCAGCGATCGTCGCGGGTGCCTCCTGCTGCCATTTCACACATGCCGTTTCCAACTCGGCGGCCGCGCGGGGGTCGGGGTTACCCAGACCATCGGCAAGGGGGCATCCGTTCATCCCGACGATGTACGCCTTCCATCCGTTCTCTGTCGCGGCTCTGTCAACGGCGGGCCACCAATGACCCGCTTGTGAGTCGCCTGCGAGCACTACGCTGACCGATCCGTCGGGGTCGCCTCCCTCGCAAACCTGAAGTTGGAGGCTGAAACACGTCGTTCGGAACACGTCGGCCAGGTCGCCTGGGATACCGGCCAGTTGAGGAGAAACGTTCTCGGGTACCGAGTCGGGGACCGTCATCCGTCGGTCCGGTGCGAAGACCAGCCGGCCGTCCGAGATGGTCGCTGTCGTCGGACCGATAGTCGGGGAGGTGACGGCGGGGCCTCCGGTGGTCGGTGAGACCGCCAGTGCCACTAACGCGGAGAGCACCACGGCCGCGGTCGCCGAGAGCCCGGCGATGAGGACGCGTGCAGAGCCTGGTGTCACGACGACTTTGCTCGCCGGGCGCTCGACGAGCAGGTACGTGGCGACCGCGAGAGCTAATGCCACGGCGATCAGCCCGACCCTCTCGAAAGGTGACGAGCCGATCAGGGGCAGGCCGAAAATGAGTACCGGCCAATGCCAGAGGTAGAGCGAGTAGGAGACATCGCCCGTGCGCCTCGCCGGCCACCACGACAACGCCCGCCCCAAGACGGTCCGTCCGTGCAGACCGCTCCACAGGATCAAGGCGGTGCCCGCAGTAGGGACGATCGCGGTGAAGCTGGGGAATTGCGTGCCCGGGGTGTAGATGACGGCCGACGCCAGGATCAGCGCGGCACCGAACACGCCAGCGGTCTCCGTGAGCCATCGGGGGAGCTGGATCCTCCATATCAGCGTTGCGACCGCGAGGAGGGCGCCGATCGCGAGCTCCCACGCTCGAGTTACCAGCGAGTAGAAGGCGAACACCGGAAGCGTGTTGGACAGGATGACCGACGCGAGGATCGACGCGACGAAGATCACGACGATGGCGATGAGAGCGGCGCGGCGCCACGTGCGTCCGGCTGCTACGACGATGAGAAGCAGCAGGACGGGCCACACGAGATAGAACTGCTCCTCGACGGCGAGAGACCAGAAGTGCGTGAACAGAGAGGGCGACGTGCGGGCGAAGTACCCACCGGGTGCGTTAGCGAGATGCACGTTCGCGAGATACGCGGACGACCAAGCCGCGTCGGTCAGCACATCGAGGAAGGCCACTTTCGAAAAGGCGAAGAACGAGACGATCAGGGTGACGATCGTGACGATCAGAGCGGCTGGCAGGATACGGCGGGCCCGTCGTCCATAGAAGCCCAGGAGCGAGATCCGTCCGGACCGCTCCACCTCATGCAGGAGCAGGCCCGTGATGAGGTAGCCGGAGATGACGAAGAAGACATCGACGCCGACGAATCCGCCTGGCAACGTGGTGGGGAAAAAGTGATATCCGACTACCAGGCCGACTGCGAGCGCCCGAAGTCCCTGGACATCAGCACGACGAGCTGGCGCCAACTGTTCGCCGCTCATGATCGGATCATATGACCCGACGCGCCGCCCAGTCTGTTTGACGTCTACTCATGTGACAGAATCGTGCGCCGGAAACTTTCCCGACCGGTGGCGAATCAGACAGGCTGTGGCTTGGTGGCAACTGTGGCGACTTCAACCCTTCCCATACGGGTTATGCAACTCCTCGCATCACGTTCGGTGACCCGTTTCGGTACGCAGATGCTGCTCGACGCCGCTGCCTGGTTCTTCGCCATCCTCGTCGGCAACTTCTTCCGTTTCGGCTTTGACCTCGAACGCTTCAGCTGGGCCGCTCTCCTGCTCACGGGTGCGGCGGTCGTCGTCGTACAGATCGCCCTCGGCGTCGCGTTCTTCCTGTACCGGGGCCGCCACCCGTACGGCAGCTTCGCGGAGGTGCGGACGCTCGTCATCGTGGTCCTTCTCACGACGCTGACCGTCGGTGCGGTCGTCGTCCTAGTCGGCGGGCGGTTCGGGCTCCCGCGCAGCACGGTCTTCATCGCGGCGCCCGTTGCGCTCGTCATCATGGCGTCGCTCCGGTACATCAAGCGCCTGCTGGTAGAACGCTCGCACCAGTTCGACGCCGATGCCCGAGCGACGCTTGTCTACGGTGCGGGATACCTGGGTTCGACGATCGTGCGGCGGATGCTGACGGACCGCCACTCGAAGTACCGGCCCGTCGGTCTCATCGATGACAACCCGGCGCGCCGCCACGTCTGGTTCGATGGCGTCAGAGTGCTCGGGACCGGCAAAGAACTGTCCGCGGTCGCACGATCGACAGAGGCCACCGTGCTCGTCGTCGCGATCGCGAGGACCGACTCCGAGTTGCTCCGGAACATCTCCGACGCCGCCGCGGAGGCAGGGCTTCTCGTGCAGGTGCTGCCCTCGTTGGACGAGGTGCTCGGTGGCAGGACACAACTCCGGGACCTCAGAGACCTTTCGATCCTGGACCTGATCGGTCGCAATCCCGTCGACACGAACGTCGATTCGATCGCTGGGTATCTCACCGGCAAGCGAGTGCTCGTCACCGGCGCGGGTGGCTCGATCGGATCCGAGCTCTCCAGGCAGATCCATCGATACGCACCCGCTGAGCTCATGATGCTCGATCGCGATGAGAGCGGCCTTCAGGCGACGCAGATCTCGATTTCCGGGCATGGCCTTCTCGACACGCCCGACGTGGTCCTCGCCGACATCCGGGACCTCGACGCACTCCGCGCCATCTTCGCCGAGCGGCGACCGGAAGTGGTGTTCCACGCCGCTGCCCTCAAGCACCTCCCGATGCTCGAGCAGTACCCGGATGAGGCGTGGAAAACCAACGTGCTCGGCACCAGCAACGTGCTCCAGGCGGCGATCGAGGCGTCCGTAGAAACGTTCGTGAACATCTCGACCGACAAAGCGGCATTCCCGTCCAGTGTTCTCGGGCACTCGAAGAAGCTCGGTGAGATGCTGACCGCGGGCGTCGCCCGCGATTCCGGACGGCGCTACCTGTCGGTCCGGTTCGGGAACGTGCTCGGCAGCAGGGGCTCGATGCTGCCGATGTTCAGTGCCCTCATCGAGGCGGGAGGGCCGCTCTTCGTCACGGATCCCGAGGTGACCCGGTTCTTCATGACCATCCCCGAGGCATCACAGCTCGTGGTCCAGGCGGGCGCCATCGGCGCACCGGGCGAGGTGCTCATCCTCGACATGGGCGAACCCGTGCGGATTCTGGATGTCGCCAATCGCATGATTGCTATGTCCGGCCGCGAGATCGAAATCGTCTTCACAGGTCTGCGCCCTGGCGAGAAGCTGCACGAGGTCCTCGTCGGCGACAACGAGGCGGGAGAGATCCGGAGTCACCCGAAAATCTCGCACACCACGATCGACCCCATCGCCTTCTCGGAACTGTCGAAGCCGGAATGGGATGCTCGGCTCGTGACGTCCGCCCAATGACATGGACTCATCCCACGCCGTAGTCGCCGCTGTCGTCGCATTCGCGATCGCTGCGCTCGCGCCTGTCGGCGTCATCCCGATCCTCAGCCGCGTCGGAGTTCTCGATGTCCCCTCACGGCGGTCGCTGCATGACCGGCCCGCCATCCGCGGGGTCGGGATCGCGAGCCTCCTTGGCTTTGCGGCAGGCTGCTTGTACCTGATCGCCTTGGAGGCCGACCCTCTCATCGTCATCGCGGCGCTGACGGGATCGGTCGCATCTGTTCTCGGCTTCCTGGATGACGCGCGCGGTGTGTCGGTGCGGATTCGCGCCGCCGCTCAACTGGTGATCGCGCTGCTCGCGACGACGGCGCTGATCGTCAGCACCGGGGCCAGTTGGCTGCTGCTTCCTGTCGGCATCATCGGGATCGCGGCCTACATCAACGTCGCCAACTTCATGGACGGCGTCAACGGGATCTCGGGACTGCACGGTGTGGTGGTCGGCGCGAGTCTCGCGATCGCCGGCGCCGGCACGGGACGGGAGTGGCTGCTGGCGGCGGGACTCATCGTCGCCGGCTCGTT
Organism: Pseudolysinimonas sp.; assembly: GCA_039932215.1. Classification (GTDB taxonomy): domain Bacteria; phylum Actinomycetota; class Actinomycetes; order Actinomycetales; family Microbacteriaceae; genus JBDSKH01. The sequence goes on from JBDTQN010000013.1 coordinate 7,864, forward strand.
CGCGGCGTTCCTTCCCTGGAACCTGATCCGGCGCGGCACCTTCCTCGGCGACGCCGGGAGTTACCTCCTCGGCGCGGCGGTTTCGGTGGTCTCCGCGGCCGCGCTGTTCGACGGCGTCCCCCTGGCAGTGGTGCTCGGTCCCGTACTCATCTACTTGGTGGACACGGCGTCGACGCTTCTGCAGCGCCGGTCCCGCGGTGCGCCCCTCGCCGAGTCGCACCGTGATCACATTTACCAGCGCCTAGCGCTGAAGCGATGGGGACATGTCCCCACGGCCCTCGTCGTGACCGGCTTCTCGATGCTGGCCGCCGCTTGCGGCTTCATCGCGCTGTCCGGTGGTCTCCTAGCCTCTGTCGTGGCGTTCTCCGGACTCGTCGTGCTTGCCGTCGCATACCTCCTGCTTCCCGCATGGGTTCTGGGTCCCTGGCGGGATCTGTCGGATGGGGACATCGAGGTTCGCGCCACCGATCCCGCGCGGACGTTCACCGCGCGCCGATGGGCGGTGGTCGGTGCAGCCGGTTTCGTCGGCGGAGCGATGGTGACCGAACTTCGATCGCGCGGGGCGGTGGTCGTCGAACTGTCGGCTCCCCGACTGGACTTCGATCCGGGCGAGTCGCAGACGGACGCCTACCTGCGGATCGCGGAATCGCCAGAGGTCGAACAGTTCGCTCACCAGCTGAAAAACGTCGACGTCATCGTGAATGCCGCAGGTGTCGCCGACGCGGGTGCGCGCGGGGACCGATCGCTCTTCGGAGCGAACGCGTTCTTGCCGCTATGGCTTGCCCGCGCCGCCGATCGCGCCGGTGTCGGCCGCATGATCCACATCAGTTCCGCTGCGGTGCAAGGGCGGATCCCGGTCCTCGATGAGTCCACGGCCTCGGCCGCCTTCTCGCCGTATTCGCGTTCGAAAGCGCGTGGCGAGGCGCTGCTGCTCGAATCGCGGTTCACGAAGACAGAGGTGGTCATCGTGCGTGCGACATCGGTGCAAGGCCCCGACCGGCCGACGACGATCCGCCTGCGCAGAATGGCGCGATCGCGACTCGCCTCCGTCGCCGCGCCGGGTGACCGCCCCACGGTGGTGAGCTCGATCGACGCCTTGACCGCGTTCATCGTGTCGGTGGGGAGCCATCGTCAGTCAGTTCCGCCGATCGTTCTGCAGCCCTGGGAGGGCATGACCACGGCCGACGTGCTCTCCGCGGCGGGCGGGCGACGTCCGCTGATCCTTCCCGCCCTGCTCTGCAGGCTGGTGATCGGCGCGGGATACGTCGTCGCGATGGTTGTTCCCGGTCTGGCCGGCGCCGTTCGTAGGGTGGAACTCATGTGGTTCGGGCAGGCGGAGGATGCAGCGTGGGCTCGGGGGATCGACTTCGTCGTGCCGTCGCGCGTGGGAGCGGTACTGGCCGGTCCGTCGGGAGACGCTCTGTGAGGCTCGGGATGCTCTCCCAGTGGTTCGATCCTGAGCCTGGCCCCGCCGCGATTCCGGGTGTCCTCGCGCGAGAGTTCGTGCGTCAAGGTCACAGCGTCTCGGTCCTCACCGGATTCCCGAACTACCCCGAGGGTCGCATCCACGAAGGATACCGGCAGCGCCCGCGGTCCCGGTCGGTTGTCGACGGGATCTCCGTGACACGGGTCCCGCTGTATGCGAGTCACGATGCTTCCGCGATCGGGCGCGCAACGAATTACGGGACGTTCGCGCTCTCGGCGACAATGTTCGGCCGGTCGGCGTTGCGGGATGTCGATGCCGTGTGGGTGTACAACTCGCCGGTCACCGTCGCCCTCCCCATGTCAGTTCTCACCCGCCGTGGACGCACCCCGATCTTCCTCCAGGTACAGGATCTATGGCCGGACTCGCTCGTTGAGAGCGGAATGCTGGCAGGCGGAACAGGAACCCGCATCATCGCCGCGGGAGTCCGACGGGTGGTCAGAGCTATGGAGCGTGATGCCGCGATCGTCGGGGTCAGTTCGCGAGGCGCGCGCGACCTCATTCTCGAACGGAACCCCCGCCTTGATCCGGCGCGGGTCATCTACTCACCCAACCCGGTCGATGAATCGCTCTTCGTCCCCGTTTCGCAGATACAGGACCTGCCGGCCGCCCCATGGGCGGACCGGTTCACGGTGATGTACGTCGGCGCCGTCGGAGATGTCCAGGGTCTCGAGACGCTGGTGGCCGCGGCTGCAGCTCTGAAGGGACGTTCCGACATCGCGTTCGTAATCGTCGGCGATGGCATCGCCCGGCAACGGCTCGAAGCGAGCGCGCGCGATCTCGACAACGTGACGTTCGTCGGGCGAGTCCCGATGGCTCAGGTCCCCGGCTACCTGGCGCGGGGAGACGTGCAGATCGTGTCGCTGGCGGACCGTCCGTTCCTCCGCCATTCCACCCCGAGCAAGATTGCGACCCTGCTCGCCTCTGAGGTTCCCGTGATCGGCCATCTAGCGGGAGACGGCGCGCGTCTCATCCTGGACGCGGGCGCAGGCGAGGTTGCAGAACCGGGCGATGTCGAAGGGCTCGTGCACGCGATCAGCTCGATGGCGTCTGCCTCGCCACGTCGGCTCGCGACATACGCTGCCGCAGGCCGAGACTACTACCGCAGCCACATGTCGGCTGAAGCGGTTGCGTCCGCGGTCACCGACTCCCTGTCGTGCTGACGTTCAGGGCAGGGCGGAGACCATGTCGGCAATGGTCGGCGGCGTGGAGAACCCTGCGAGACTCCAGAGCTGACGGTTGACATCGGCGTGTTGAGTCGCCAGCGTGCGATCGACCCAATGGCCGGTCACCGTGGGCTCGACGGTGACATCCTGCCGATCGAAATGATCGAGGACCAGGCGTGACAACTCGCTCTTGTTGATCGTGTCGGCGGGAACGAAATGGTGGGTACCAGACAGGTCCGACCGAGAGTCGATGAGTCCGCCGACCAGCGATCCGAACACCGAAGTGGTGACGCCGTTCCATTGGTGATCGAGGTAGCCCTGGATCGTCGCGCCCTGCGGCTGCGAGAGTAGCCATTCGACAAGTCCGCCCGGTTCGCCCGCCTGTCTGCCGATGATCGAGCACCGCACGTTGACGAATAGATCGTTCGGCACCTCGCCGAGGCTCTTCGTCGCGCCGTAGACATCGACGGGGTCGGCGATGAACGACTCGTCGTACCCACCGTCTCTGCCCGAGTAGATGCAGTCCGTCGCGATCTGGATGATCCGGAACCCGTGTTGCTCGGCACGGCTGGCGAGCTCGTGCGGGAATTCACTGTTGACGCGGGTCGCCTCGAGCCGATCGGAGACGCGTCTATCATCGATCCGGTTCTTGACCACGCCGATGCAATTCACGACATAGTCACCGGGGCCGTATCCGGAGACGATCGAATCGAGATCGCTCGTGCCGACCGAGAAGGGCACGAAGGGGACTGCACCGGTGGAGGCCGACCGGGAGGTGGCGGTGACGTTGACGCCGTCCTTGCCCTGCAGCCCCGCCACCACGGCGCTGCCCAGCAAGCCGACGCCGCCCAACACGAGTACCTGAGCATTCACAAAAACGATCATCCCGCATGTATGGGAGGATTCCGAACGTGAACGTCCAGCCAGAGTCCCCGGTAAGGGATTACACGGGGAAGAAGGTGCTGATCACCGGTGGGACGGGCTCCTTCGGCCACACCGTCGCGCGATCGCTCCTTGACAGTGGTGCATCCGAGGTGCGGGTGCTCAGCCGCGACGAGGCGAAGCAGGACGCCATGCGCCACGAATTCGAGGACTCCCGGCTTCGCCTCTATATCGGCGACGTCCGTGACTACTCGAGTGTCGAACGCGCGGCGCGGGGAGTCGACTTCGCCTTCCACGCGGCCGCACTCAAACAGGTACCGAGCGGCGAGTTCTTCCCGATGGAGGTCGTTCGCACCAACATCCTGGGCACCGACAACGTTATCCGGGCGTGTGACAGCCGGGGTGTCGAGTCACTCGTGTGCCTCAGCACTGACAAGGCCGTGTATCCCGTGAATGCCATGGGGATGAGCAAAGCCCTGATGGAGAGGGTCGCGCAGGCGTTTGGCCTCGACAACCCGAACGCGTCGCTCTCCGTCTCGTGCGTGCGGTACGGCAACGTCATGTACTCACGTGGTTCGGTGATTCCGCACTTTATCCGGCAGATCAGGACCGGTCGTGATCTGACGGTGACCGACCCGAGCATGACCCGATTCATGATGACGCTTGCGGATTCCGTCGCGCTCGTCGAGCACGCCTTCGGGTACGGCAAACAGGGCGACCTGTTCATCCGCAAATCCCTCGCCTGCTCGGTCGGAGCGCTCGCGGACGCGTTGCTGGATCTTTACAGTGCCGACTCGAAAGTGACGGTGATCGGGCAGCGCCATGCCGAGAAGCAGTCGGAGAGCTTGGCGACTGCCGCAGAATTGGCACGGGCCGAAGACATGGGCGAGTTCCTCCGCATCGCGCCCGACAGCCGCGACCTCAACTACACGCCCTATTTCGAAGACGGCGACCGATCGGTGGCGGAATTCGCCGACTACGACTCTCAAACAGTCGAACAACTCGACATCGACCAGCTTAAAGAACTGCTCCTGACCATTCCCGAGGTGCGAGCCGACCTCGACGACTGGCTTTCGACGAGCAAATCGACCCTCAGGAGGACCTCATGACCGGCCGGCTCAAAGTGATGACCATCCTCGGGACGAGGCCGGAGATCATCCGGATGTCCGCGATCATCAAAATGCTCGACGCTGTGACCGACCACGTCCTGGTGCACACCGGACAGAACCATGACTTCCAGCTCAACGAGGTCTTCTTCCGCGACCTCGACGTCCGCCGCCCCGACCACATGCTCGGTGTGGACGTCTCGTCCCTGGGCGCCGTGCTCGGTTCGGTGCTCGTGAAGACGGAGGAGGTGCTGCGGTCAGAGCGGCCGGACGCCGTCGTGATCCTCGGCGACACGAACAGCGCGATCGCCGCCGTGATGGCGCGCCGGATGCAGATCCCCGTGTACCACTTGGAGGCGGGTAACAGGTCCTTCGACGAGAACGTTCCCGAGGAGATCAACCGGCGCCTGGTCGACCACGTGTCCGACTACAACTTCGCCTACACAGAACACGCTCGTCGTAACCTGCTCGACGAGGGGCTCCATCCTTCTCGGGTGTTCCTGACCGGCTCGCCGATGCGCGAGATTCTTGATGCGGCCGCGGACGCGATCGCCAAGAGTGACGTGCTTGAGCGCGAGCGGCTGAAACCGGGGGGCTATCTTCTGGCGAGCCTGCATCGCCAGGAGAACGTGGACGATCCCGAGCGCCTGGGGATCCTTGCTCGGGCCCTCCATCGCCTTGCTGACCAGCACGATGTTCCGGTGATCGTGTCGACGCACCCTCGGACAAGAATCCGGCTCGAGGCCCAGCCGGATACCCACAGCGACCGGATCCGGTGGCAGCCGCCGTTCGGCTTCCACGACTACGTCGCGCTCCAGCAGAACGCTCTGCTGGTTCTCTCCGACAGTGGAACCGTCAGCGAGGAGTCGTCCATTCTCGGTTTCCCGGCGGTCACCCTGCGAGACGCGATCGAACGACCCGAGGCGATCGAGACCGGTGTGATGATCACGACCGGCGTCACCGAGGACTCGATCATCGATGCCGCTGCGGTCGCACTGGAGCTGGCTGCCGCGGGACCGGCCGAGGTACCCGCGGCGTACCTGGTGCCCGACATGGCTCGACGGGTAGTCAGTGTCATCCGTGGAACCGCGGCCACGCACCACGAGAGGGCCGGCATCCGGCGCCAACCCCTCACATGAAGGTCCTGGTCTACGCCGACTTCCGAAGCTCCCACGCGCGGGGGTGGTTGGAGGGAATCCGGAGCGCCGGCATCGACGCGCTCGCGGTGAGCAGCGAATACGTCCGGGACTACGAGGTCGTGAATCCGACCGACTGGGTCAGCACGAGGCGACAGGGCTTCCTCGAATCGGAGCAGACCCGTCCGCCGCGTGGAGTGGGTCGGTTCCTGCGCTGGGCGAGTACTCGCCAGGTGTCGCACACCGCGATGAGCGTCGCGCGGCTGCCCGCGCGCCGTCGGATGCTGCGTGCCGCGATCGCCGATTACGGCCCCGACGTGATCCAGGCACTGCGGATTCCGTATGAGGGGCTCACGATCCTGGGCATGCGCACCTCGATTCCCCGGGTGGTGTCGACGTGGGGGTCCGACTTCGAGCCGATGGCATCGACGGACCCGGCTCTGACCGCATGGATGAGGGCACGATTCCGCCGGATCGACGGTTTTCACACAGACTCGCGCACCGACCTCGTGCGGGCGCGCAAATACGGCCTCGCGGAATCGGTCCCGGTCCTGTACTCCGCCGCGAACTTCGGAGTCGACGAGAGCCTGTTCTACTACGAGCCCCATCGTCCGTCAGGCGTCGTCGTCTATCCCCGCAAGGTGAAGGCGAACGCGAATTACCGCGGCTTCATCGAGGCAGCCGTGGCGCTGTCCGCTTCGCGCAGCGATCTGCGGTTCGTGGCGGTCGGCTTGAAAGAGATCGAAGCCGAGTTGGTGCAGACGTATGGTGCAGACCGGCTCGCGAACATCCGGTTCACAGGGCAACTCACGCGCTCGGAGATGTCCGAGGTCATGCGAAGCGCTCAGGTCGTCGTGACGCCGACCTACTGGGACGGCACCCCGCTCACGATCCTGGAGGCGATCGCGTGCGGTGCAGCGGTTGTCGCCGGCGAACTTCCTGAACTGCGCGCTCTGCACGATGACGGCTTGCCGATCGATCTCATCCAGGCGTCGAGCACCCAAGCCATCGTGAACGGGATCGTGGCGGCATTAAGTCGCGACGACGCGGCCGCGATCGCCAAGACCTTGCCGCCTCAGTTTGATCGCGAAGCGAATCGGACACGGGCAGTCGAGTTCTATGAAAAACTATTGAAATGACTGGCAACTCCGCGTCGCGGGCGGAGATGCACGGGCTGGCCGAGTGGTTGAGCACAGCGGCCGGAACGTGGGAGCGCTCGTCGCTGCCGAAGCGAGTGCTGCTGACGGTCGCGGCGATGCTGATGGTCGCAGCATCTGTTGCGTCCACGATCCTTGCCCTTCGGCAGGACGACGAAGTGCTGAGGACAGTCGTGGTCCTCCTGACGGGCTCGGGCGCCGTCGCAGTGATAGTGGTCAAACTCATCGGTGCCCGCGCACCGGCCCGAGTCCTCGACCCGCTGGCGGGCCCGCTTCTCTATCTCGGCTACTGCCTACTAGTCCCCTTGGGCTATATGACAGTGACGGGCAGTGGCATCCAGACCATGCCGTCTTCCATGCTGAATGGCGCGACTGTCGCGGTCTTGTGCCTCTCGATCTGCGGTTTCGTCGTTGGCGCAGCGATCTTTCAACTGTTCACCAACCCCTCGACGGTGGACGGCGAGCGTTCCGCAGACAGTGATCGGCGGGGCCCCATCACCCGAGACATCGGCAGGCTGATCCTCCTCGTGGCGCTGGCTGCCAAGCTTTACCAGCTCATCGTTGAAGGCCCCGTGTTCCTCCGCATCTACGGAGAGGGACAACTCGACTACGACCTGAACGCCTTCGTCGGAGTGCTCGGCGGGTCGCTCGTGCCGGTAGGAAGCCTGCTGATCATGCACGGCAACATGAAGATTCGCGACCGGCCGCTGGCCAGGCCCGACTGGATCATCCTCGGCTCCATCGCAGTATTGAGCCTTGTCTTCCTCGGCAACAGGTCCGAGCTGATCGCTCCTGTCGTTCTCTTCCTGTGGTTCCAGCTGCGTAGCGCCAAGAAGTTCCCGCTCGCCGCGGTTGTGGGAGTGGTCGCCGTTGTCGGTGCGTTGTTTGCGATCGTCGCGCAAGTGCGCGTCCGAAACTCCGGCGCCGACGGCTACCCCCTGATCGAGAACGTGTTGGTCGACACGTCAAGCCCGATCCTCCTCACTTCAGATGTCACTCGACTTGTGCCGTCCGAATTCGGCTTCTACTGGGGATCGACCTACATCGAGGCCCTCAAGTTCTCGCTGCCGGGCCCGCTGTCGCGGCTTCTCTTCGGAGATCCGACCGGCACAGGGGCATTCGTCTATCGGGACCTGATCGATTTTCGCGAGACGGGGCAGGGTTACGGATTCGCGATGCCGACAGAGGCGTACTTGAACTTCGGGTTCGCCGGAGTCGCCATCATCGCCGTGGCCGTCGGAGTTCTGTTCGCGTGGGCTTACTGGTCGGCGCAGCGGACGAGTTACGGAATGCGTGCCCTGGTGTACCCCCTGCTGGTGTCGTACCTCGCATTCGGGGTCCGCAGCGATGCTCTCGGGCAATTCAAGAGTGTCGTCTACCCGCTCGTCATCATGGCTCTGGCGCTCGCGATCGAGCGTGTGCTTCTCCGTCGGACCGGAGGGCCGTCTGGCTCCCATGAATGGCGTTGGTCCTCCCTAGCTCCCGGGCGTCATGGCCCGGCCTAGCGGACTCCCTCGACAGCTCCTGCCGGTCCTTGATCAGGGCCTCTCCAGCGGCAGCAACTTCCTCGCGGTCCTCGTGATCGCCGGCGTACTCAGCGCCGAAGACTTCGGCGTCTTCGCGATCTCGTTCACCGCGCTGACGCTGTTTGTCGGCATGACCCGGTCGTATCTGGGCGTTCCCCTGGCCCTTCGCGCCAGGGACGGTGAGCCCGCGCTGCGCGCCGGCTACGACGAGTCGGTGTCAGCGATTCTTCTGATCGCACTTCCTGTGGCCGTGCTCGTTGTCGGGTCGGGACTGTCGCTCGCCGCCGCCGGAACCGCTTTCTCCTCGGTGTCCATCACGGCGGTGATCGCCGTCGGCGTGGCCACGCCCATGCTGATGGTCCAAGACATCTCTCGCTACTTCGCGATCGGGCGAGGGACGCCTGGCGCGGCCATCGCCTCGGACGCCGCCTGGTTCCTCGGTGTCGTCGGCCTGTTCGCGATTCGTGATCTGGTTTCCGCGGAGATGCTCCTCGTCGGGTGGGTACTCGTCATCGCGGTCTCGTTGAGCCTCCACCTTCTGCGATTCCGCCCAGTCGCCAACCTCAGACATGGGGCACGACTCCTTGTTCCCCGTCGGGGCCTGCGCGAATCGTTGACCGCGTCCGTGTTGATGGCGACCGGGGTGACACTGCTAATGGGTTTGCTGATGGGACCGTTCCTGGGCCCCGCTGCCGTTGCCGCAATTCGGGGCGCGGGCACCCTGTTCGGGCCCATAAACATGCTGATGGCGGTGCTCGACCTGAGCGTCCTCGGCGTGCTCGCCCGACGCCCCGCCGGGACCGACCGGTTTCCGATTCTCGCGGTCGCCGCCCTCTTCAGCTTGATCTCGGCCGTGTGGGCGGTAGCCCTTCTGCTGATCCCCGCAGACGTCGGAACCCTGATCCTCGGCGAGACGTGGATCGGCGCCCGAGGCGTTCTCCCCATCACCTCGATCGAGTACGTGTTGCTGTGTATCGCGGCCGTGTTCTCTCTCGGCCTCAAGCTGAGAAGCCTCGCGCGCCCGCTGTTCGTGAATCGGGCCGTCGCCTCCATCGTCATCCTCACGAGCGCAGCCATCGCCCTGTTCCTCGGCGCCGGGGTGGAATGGATGGCGGTGGCTCTGCTCGCAGGTGCGGTGGTCAGTTGTGTAGGGATGGTATTCAGCGTCGGACGTGCGTGGCGCACGCCGGCAGTTCAGACGGGCTGAGGCACAAAGCCCAGGATCGTGCGCGCGAGGCCAATTTCCGCGCAACTGTAGCTCGGCGGGCCGTCGATCACGGAGTAGTAGAGGCGCCGCCGCTTCGCGAGCGTGTCGACGAGCTGGCGGTTGCTCGTCGGAATGCCACTGCCCAGGTTGACGGTCGGATGGCCTTGTAATGGAGCGTCCAAGGCCGCGTACACCCCATCGACGACCGAATCCACCGAGGAGTAGTCCCTGACGAACTGGTCCAGACCGATCAGATCGACCGGATGGTCGGGTCGCGACTCGAGCAGGCGGTTGACGAGAGAATCGTCGAACGCCGGGCCGAAGACGTTGAAGATGCGGAGGGAGAGCGTTTCGAGTGAAGCACCGGTTCCCTGGGCATCCTCGAGCAGGACTTCGGCGTCGTGCTTGGTTCGGGCGTAGACGGTGCGCGGAGCGACCGGATGCGCCTCGTCGGCGGGTTGAGAGTAGCCGTCTCCATACACCGCGGAGGTCGACGCGAACACGATGCGTCCCACTCCGGATTCACGGGCAGCCTCGATGACGTTGCGCGTGCCGCCGACGTTGATGCGCTCGGCCAGCTCCGGATCGTCATCGCATTGACGCCCCGTCAGTGACGCGAGGTGAACGATGACCTCGGGCAGCGCAGTTGCGACGGTCTCGAGAAGGGCGGGTCGGTCGGTGATGTCGACAGCCACGGTTCCCTCGGGCGACCCGTTCCGTGCGAGGAAGGTCGTCTCGTGGGAGCCCGCAGCGAGCCGGCGCCGCAGCGGTCTGCCGATGCGACCGGTCGATCCGGTTACGAGTATCTTCATGCCCTCGTGAGAAGTCGGGACGGATGCGACGGACGAAGTAAACTCTAGCTCGACGCGGCCGCACGGTTGCCGGTCACAGCCCTGTGCCCTTCGTCCGAACTGAGACCCAATGCCGAAGCCCGACCCGCCGCGCCGAGGTACGTTTCGTGAGCTTCCGTTAGATTCGCGGCGCGCGGCACGTTCGGTAGCGGCGCGATCTGCAAGATCGGCGTCGCGCCCCCCGGGCCGACGAGGGTCTCGACGAGCAGCGGCCCCTAACTGGCGTCGTCGGCTGGTGTGGATCGTGCCTGTCGTCCTCCTTGTCGGAGCCGTGGCATGGGTTGGTGTGCGCGGATTGCTGGCCAAGAGCGAGCTAGAGCAGGCTCAGGCGCTGATCCGCGACATGAAGCAGAGCGCAGCCGGGTTTGACCTGAGCGCCGCCGGGAAGACCTTCACCGAGGTCGAGCAGCACGCCGAGGCTGCTCGCAGCCTCACGAGCGACCCGGTGTGGCGGTTGTTCGAGTTCATCCCGGTGGCAGGTAGAAACCTTACGGTCGTCCGCGAACTGTCGGAGGTTTCCGCTGACACCGTTGAGGCGATCAAGCCACTCGCCGACCTCGCCGGATCTCTCGATCCTGCGACACTCGCCCCCGTCGATGGAGCGATCCCGCTGGAACCGTTCGAGCGGGCGGTGCCGCTCGTCGCGGAGGCGTCAGACCGCTTCGCCGAGCTCACCGCCAAGGTCGAGAAGATCGACGCCTCGGGCACGGTCGATGCGGTGACCGATGCAAGAAAACGTGTTGCCGACCTGCTGGACAGTGCGACGCCGGCATTGGCGACTGCCAACACTCTCCTTCCACTCATCCCCCCCCTGCTGGGGAGCGAGGGGGTGAAAACCTATGTCGTGATGTTCCAGAACAACGCCGAGGCGCGGTCGCTCGGTGGGACTGCCCTGTCGTTCGCGCTGGTCACCATCGACGAAGGCCGTCTCAGCCTGGTTCAGACGGTGCCCGCTGGCGGCGGAAACTTTCGCGTCCTTGACGTGTCGCCGTTCCCGGTGCCCGATGGTTTCGAGGAGCTATACCCGGAGACCTTCGGGCGCTTCATTCCGAATGCCACGTTGCGCCCAAGTTTTCCCAGTGCCGCGCAGATCGTGTCCTCGAACTGGACTCTTTCGCGCGGGATCACGCCCGACGGGATCATCTCGATCGACGCGGTTGCACTTTCGTACGTCCTACGCGCGACCGGACCGGTCCCGCTCTCGACCGGTGACGTCCTCGACTCTGAGAATATCGTGCGCGTTCTGCTCAACGAGGTGCTGCAGCGGTACAACTCCGGCGATATCGAGGCCGACAACGTCGCACAGGATGCCGTATACAGCGAGGCGGTCGGGAAGACGTTCGCGAAGCTGTCGGGTGGTCAGTTCGACGTCGCCGCCCTGATGCAGGCGGTGGCCCAGGGCTTCACCGAACGGCGTTTCACGTATTGGAGTTCGACGCCCGACGATCAGGCGGCCATTGCAGCTGCGGGCTTTGCCAACGACCTTCCCAAGTCGGACGACGAGACCGACGGGATTGGGATGTACGTGAATTCCACCATCGGGGCGAAGCTCAACTTCTTCCTGCGAACCTATCTCTCGACCGCGTCGGCCGTGTGCACCGATGACGGGCGTCAGGTTCACCGCCTCACTTTCACCCTGCAGAACGAGATCGACCCCGCGTCGGCTCCGTCGCTCAGCCCGCTGGTGGCCGGTGTCACCTACGCCGAGGCGGGGCTGGTCCGCGGCGACCAGAGTTTGAGGGTTCTCGTTTACGCGCCGCCCGGCGCGACGTTCCTGGGCGCGACGATCGACGGAGTTGGGGTGGCCGTTCAGCCGTTCCACGACACTGACCGCCCGGTCGCCGCGCTCGTCGTCGTGGCTCACCCCGGTGCGGCCACTGTGTTGAGCGTCGACGTCGCAATGGGTACTCCGGGTGAACGCCACCTCGACGTCCAGATGACGCCGGGTGTCCACCCGACCATTGTGACGACTGCGCCGCTGGATTGCGGCACGGTTCCCATCGCTCCGTGAGGGCAATGTGGGTCGCGAATGCACAGGCCACGGACGCACGCGCCACCCGGTCGGATGAGCGACCTACAGTGAAGGCATGACGCCGACCGCGAGCACCGCCACGCCCCTCGAGGTGCTGCATCGAGTGTTCGGCTACGAGTCATTCCGGGGTGAGCAGGCCGAGGTCGTCGAGCGGCTCATCGCGGGCGGCGATGCGCTGGTGCTCATGCCCACCGGTGCCGGCAAGTCGTTGTGCTACCAGATCCCTGCGCTTGTGCGTTCGGGTACCGGGGTCGTCGTGTCGCCGCTGATCGCGCTCATGCAAGACCAGGTCGACGCGCTGTCGGCCGTCGGCGTGCGTGCGGCGTTCCTCAATTCGACACAGGATGCCACTCAGCGTCGCGCGGTCGAAGCCGCCCTGGTCGCGGGTGAGCTCGACCTGCTCTACCTCGCCCCCGAGCGGCTCAAGATCGAGAGCACGCTGTCGCTGCTCGACCGGTCGCCTCTGGCGCTGTTCGCGATCGACGAGGCCCACTGCGTGTCGCAGTGGGGGCACGACTTCCGCCCCGACTACCTGCGGCTGTCGGTGCTGCACGAACGGTGGCCGTCGGTGCCGCGCATCGCCCTCACGGCGACGGCGACCGACGCCACGCGCCGCGAGATCCTGACGCGGCTGCAACTCACCGACGCGCAGCAGTTCGTCGCCAGCTTCGACCGGCCCAACATCCAGTACCGCATCGAGAGCAAGAACCAGCCGCTCGCGCAGCTGCTCTCGCTGCTGCGCACCGAGCACCCCGGCGACGCCGGAATCGTGTACTGCCTCTCCCGCGCCTCCGTCGAGAAGACCGCCGACGCCCTCGTCGCCGAGGGCGTCGTCGCGCTGCCCTACCACGCGGGGCTCAGCGCCGAGGTGCGCGCCCGCAACCAGTCGCGGTTCCTGCGCGAAGACGGCGTGGTCATGGTCGCGACCATCGCGTTCGGCATGGGCATCGACAAGCCCGACGTGCGCTTCGTCGC
>JBDTQN010000014.1:0-21187 GCA_039932215.1 Pseudolysinimonas sp.
CGACCGGGCGCGGCGCGGGCGATAGCCTCCTCCTGATGTCCAAACCGCTGCGCCTCCTCGCCACCGTCTCACTCGCCCTGCTCGGCGTGCTCGCCCCCGCCGCGGCGGCCAGCGCCGACGATGCGCCGCCACCCGCCGTCGAGGTGGTCGCGGCACCGGGCGTGCCCGCCGACACGAACGACTTCACGTTCGACTCGTTCGATGCGCAGTACACGCTCGGGATCGACGACAAGGGCCGCTCGACCCTCACCACGACCGAGACTCTCGTGGCGGTCTTTCCCGACTTCGACCAGAACCGCGGTATCCGGCGCCTGATCCCGTCGACCTACGAAGGTCACCCGCTGCAGAACCGCATCGTCTCGATCACCGACGAGAACGGGCAGCCGCGCGACTACGAGGTCGCGTACGAGTCCGACGACTCGGCCGACGGCTTCTTCCAGTCGGTGACGATCGCGGTGCCCGAGGGTCAATTCGTGCACGGGACCCAGACGTACGTGATCACGTATGAGCAGCGCGATGTGACCGCGTACTTCGAAGACACGAACGACGACGAGTTCTATTGGGACGTCAACGGCACCGGATGGGCGCAACCGTTCGGCGAGGTCTCGGCGACCGTCACCCTCGCCGACGGGCTGGCCTCGAAGCTCGTCTCGACGAGCTGCTACTACGGCTACGACGGCTCGGACACCACCTGCGACGCGGTGGTGACCGACGACACGATCACCGCGAGCGTCACCGACCTCCAGCCCCGGCAGAACATGACCATCGTGGCCGCCTTCCCGGCGCACACGTTCACCGAAGCGCCGTTCGACCTGTTCGCCCTGATACCGGCACCGGTCTTCGGGGGTCTCGCCGCATCCCTCGGGGGCGCGCTGCTCGCCCTGATCCTGCGCTTCACCGTGCTGCGGGGTGCGAAGGGCACCGGCATCGTGATCGCGCAGTACGAGCCGCAAGACGACATCAGTCCCCTGCTCGCCGCGAACCTGCTCGGCAAGACGAAGAAGGGCATGGCGGCATCGATCGTCGATCTGGCGGTGCGGCGCAAGATCCGCATCGTCGAGCGGCCCGACGACGGGTTCTTCGCGTCGGGGACCACGTTCGGCGTCCAGCGCGTCGGCGACGACTCGGGCGTGAGCACCGACGACCAGCGCGTACTCAGCGCCCTGTTCGCGACCGTGTCGTTCGGACGACTGTCGCGTCTGCTGCGCAGCGGCGGCGCGACGGCGCCCGGACTCATCACGATCGGCCAGCAGATGCAGCAGGAGGTCGCCGGGGTGACGAACGACGCGGCCGGCGAGGTGCGGTGGCTGACCAAGAAGGATCAGATCCTCGGCCAGCAGGTCGTGGCGATCACGAAGGCGGTCGCCGCCGAAGCGAAGTCCCGCAAGCTGCGGAGCAACCCGCCGGCGCTGCCCATCCTGATCGTGGCGGTGCTGGTCGTCGTCGGATTCCTGCTCCTCCTGTTCGGCGGCATGGGCGCCCAGAGCGAGGCGGGCATCGTGATCGGCGTGTTCGGCACGATCATCGCCTCGTGGATCGGCGTCGGCGCACTCATCATGCTCGGCGCCCGGCGCCCGCTCACCACAGAGGGCGCGCTCGCCAAGGAGCACCTCGAGGGCCTGCGCGAGTACATCCGGCTCGCAGAGGCCGATCGGCTGCAAATGCTGCAGAGCGTCAGCGGCGCCGAGCGCACCCCGCTCGACAAGACCGCCGCGGGCGGTCCCGACGTGATCAAGATCTACGAGAAGCTGCTGCCCTACGCGGTGCTCTTCGGGCTCGAGAAGGAGTGGGCGGGCGAGCTCGCCAAGTACTACGACGAGACGCCGCCCGACTGGTACAGCGGGTCGAACGTGACGGCGTTCAACGTCGGTGCGTTCGCCGGCGCGATCGGCAGCCTGAGCACCAGCGTCTCGACCTCGTACTCGGGATCGTCGAGCTCGTCGTCGAGCGGTGGTTCGGGGGGCGGCGGCTCGTCGGGTGGCGGCGGCGGAGGCGGCGGAGGCGGCGGCGTCTAGCCCCGCCAGCGCAGCCGGCTACCCCTCGAGCAGCTCGCTCAGCTCGAGCCAGCGCTCTTCGAGAGTGGCGTGCTCGGACTCGAGCGCGGCCAGCCGCTGCTGCAGCGCACCGAGTCCGGCGTAGTCGCTCTGGTCGCGCGCCGCGAACTCGTCGTGGGTGCTGCGGATGCTGCCGGCCAGCTTCGCGAGGCGGCGATCGGTCGAGCTGAGCTCCTTCTCGGCGTCGCGCTTGGCGGCGCCGGCGAGCGCGGTGGGGCGGATTTCGACAGGCCCCATCACCGGGGCCGGCGGTCGAGCCTGTCGGGACCCCCGCAGCTTCAGGTACTCATCGACCCCGCCGGGCAGGTGCCGCAGGCGCCCGTCGAGGATCGCGTACTGCTGATCGGTGACCCGTTCGATGAGGTAGCGGTCGTGCGAGACGACCAGCAACGTGCCGGGCCAGGAGTCGAGCAGGTCTTCCATGGCGGCGAGCATGTCGGTGTCGAGGTCGTTGGTCGGCTCGTCGAGGATGAGCACGTTCGGCTCCTCCAGCAGGATGAGCAGCAGCTGCAGCCGGCGCTTCTGCCCGCCGGACAGGTCTTTGACCGGGGTGGAGAGCTGGGCGCTGGTGAACCCGAGTCGCTCGAGTAGCTGCCCGGGCGAGAGCTCCACCCCGCCGCTGACGTACGCGGCGCGTTGATCGGCGACGACGGCACTGACCCGCAGGTTCGCGATCTCGTCCATCCCGGCGAGCCGCTGGTCGAGAACCGCGATCTTGACGGTCTTGCCGCGCTTGACCCGGCCCGTGGTCGGCTCCACGGTGCCCGCGACGAGTCCGAGCAGCGTCGACTTGCCCGCGCCATTGACACCCAGGATGCCGGTGCGCTCCCCCGGCGCGATGCGCCACTCGAGTGGGTGGAGCACTTCGACCTGTCCACCCGCGCCATCCGGATAGCTGACCGATGTGTCGAGCAGGTCCACGACGTCTTTGCCGAGCCGTGCGACGGCCAACTGCGAGAGCGAGACCGAATCTCTGACCGGCGGTTCGTTCTCGATGAGGGCGTAGGCGGCATCCATTCGGAACTTCGGTTTGGTACTGCGCGCGGGCGCGCCGCGTCGCAGCCAGGCCAGCTCTTTGCGCAGCAGGTTCTGTCGGCGCGACTCGCTCGCGGCCGCCTGGCGATCGCGTTCGACCCGCTGCAGGATGTACGCGGCGTAGCCGCCCTCGAAGGGCTCGACGATGCCGTCGTGCACCTCCCAGGTGTCGGTCGACACCTCGTCGAGGAACCACCGGTCGTGGGTGACGACCACGAGCCCGCCCTGGTTCGCCGGCCAGCGCTTCTTCAGGTGCTGGGCCAGCCAGGCGACACCCTCGACGTCGAGGTGGTTGGTCGGCTCGTCGAGGAACACGACATCCCAGTCGTGCGTCAGCACGGCCGCGAGGGCGACGCGGCGCCGCTGCCCGCCGCTCAGGTCGTCGACGGTCGCGTCCCACGGGATGTCGCCCACCAGCCCGGCGATGACGTCACGGATGCGGGCCTCGCCCGCCCACTCGTGCTCCGCACGGCCGTCGACGACGAGTTCGCTGACGGTGGCGCCGGTCGCCAGGTCGTCCGCCTGATCGAGCATCCCGATGGTCACGCCGCCTCGCCGGGTCACCCGCCCCGAGTCGGGCTGGATGCGGCCGGCCAGCAGGCGAAGCAGGGTCGACTTGCCGTCGCCGTTGCGTCCGACGACGCCGATGCGGTCGCCCTCATCGATGCCGAGCGTGACGGCGTCGAACACGACCTTGGTCGGGTACTCGAGGCTGATGGTCTCGGCCCCGAGGAGGT
Organism: Pseudolysinimonas sp.; assembly: GCA_039932215.1. Taxonomy (GTDB): domain Bacteria; phylum Actinomycetota; class Actinomycetes; order Actinomycetales; family Microbacteriaceae; genus JBDSKH01. The sequence continues at coordinate 3,827 of JBDTQN010000014.1, forward strand.
GCGCCACTAGTCGCCCACGCTTAGTCGCCCACGATGCGCGCGCCGTGAACGGGGCCTGTCGCCCGCACCACGTTGAGCTGCGATGCCGACAGCGCGACCTGCAGTTCGAGGGCCGAGTCGGGGTCGGCGGTGAGGAACGCGACCGTCGGACCCGAGCCAGAGACGATGCCGGCGAGCGCCCCGTTCTGCTCGCCGAGCTCGAGCACGTGGGTCAGCTTCGGTTCCATGTGCAGCGCGGGCGCCTGCAGGTCGTTGTGCATCGCGGCCGCCAGCATGTGCGGGTCGCCGGCACGCAGCGCCTGCAGCACGTCGGTGTCGACCGTGGGGCGCGGGTCGGCCGGAAAGATGTCTTGCGCGTGCCGCTCACGATGCACGTCGAGCTGGCGGTAGACCTCGGGCGTCGACAGCCCGAAGTCGGCGAGCGCCAGCACCCACGAGAACGAGCCCTGCGCGAGAGCCGGCGAGAGCTCGTCGCCGCGCCCCGTGCCGATGGCCGTGCCCCCGGTGAAGGCGAAGGGCACATCGGCGCCCAGCTTGCGCGCGAGTTCGAGCATCTCATCGCGCGGCAACTCGGTGCCCCAGAGCGCGTCGCAGGCCAGCAGGGTCGCAGCCGCATCGGCCGAGCCGCCGCCCATGCCGCCGGTGACCGGCACGTGCTTCTCGATCTGGATGTGCGCGCCGCCGGTGTAGCCGGTCTTGGCCGCGAGGAGGCGGGCCGCGGTGATCGCGATGTTCGACCCGTCGGTGGGCACGCGGCTCAGTTCGACGGTGCCGTTCACGTCGACCGAGAAGTCGTCGGCCTCACTGACCCGCACCTCTTCGTAGAGCGAGACCGCCTGGTAGGCGATCGCCACGTCGTGATAGCCGTCGTCCATGACGGTGCCGACCTTGAGGAAGACGTTGATCTTCCCGGGTGCTTTGACGTGCACCCCCCGAGCGGTCATTCCTCCACCCTAGACAATCCGGTGGACCCCTCAGGACGCGCGGGCGAGCGCCACGAAGTCATCGATCGATAGCTGCTCGCCGCGGGTCGTCGGGTCGAGTCCGGCGGCCTCGAGACGAGTGGATGCCGCGGCCGACCCGCCGAGCAGCTGGCTCAGTGCCTGGCGCAGCATCTTGCGCCGCTGCCCGAATGCGGCATCGACGAGGGCGAAGAGCGCCTCCCGCTCGGCCGCGTCCCCCCGCGGTTCACCGCGGCGGTAGGCCACCAGAATCGAGTCGACGTTGGGAACGGGCCAGAACACCTGTCTGCTCACGGTGCCGGCCGTGGACCAGTCGCCGTACCAGGCCGCTTTCACGCTCGGCGACCCGTAGACCTTCGAGCCGGGCGGGGCCGCGAGCCGCTGGCCCACCTCCGCCTGCACCATGACGAGCGCGGTCTCGAGAGACGGCACCGTGGCCAGCAGATGCAGCAGCACCGGCACCGAGACGTTGTACGGCAGATTGGCGACCAGCCGCGTCGGCTCACCCGGTACCGCGACGCGCAGCGCGTCGTCGTGCAGCACCTCGAGCGACGACCCCGGCGCGAGCTCGGCGACAGTGTGCGGCAGGAGGTCGGCCAGTCGCCCGTCGAGTTCGACCGCGGTGACCCGTGCCCCGGCGTCGAGCAGCCCGAGCGTGAGCGAGCCGAGTCCCGGTCCCACCTCGAGCACGTGGTCGCCGGCGGCGACGTGCGCGGCTTTCACGATCTTGCGCACCGTGTTGCCGTCGACGACGAAGTTCTGTCCGAGTTTCTTGGTCGGCTGCAGGTCGAGCTGCTCCGCGAGATCCCGGATCTGCGCGGCCCCGAGCAGCGCCACGCGCTACCCCTGCCAGTCGGGGTCGCCCGCGCCACCCGATTCCGGGTGCGGGTCGAACGGCCCGGCCGGCGGCGTCACCGGCTCATCGTCCCAGCGCCCGTACACGAGCTCGGTGTTCGACGAGACCTGCGCGGCGAGCATCGACGCATCGGTGCCCAGGTGCGCGGCCATCGCGCGCAACGTGTGCGGCAGCAGGTAGCTCGAGTTGACCCGTCCGCGGAACGGCATCGGCGTCAGGTAGGGCGCGTCGGTCTCGATCAGGATGCGTGACCGCGGGATCACCTCGAGCGCGTCTCGCAGAGGGCCGGCGTTCTTGAACGTGACCGTGCCCGCGAACGAGAGGAACCAGCCCTCGTCGGACACCAGCTTCGCGAACTCGGCGTCGCCGCTGAAACAGTGGAACACGGTCCGCTCGGGCGCCCCGACCCGGCGCAGGGTGGCGACGATCTCGGCGTGGGCGTCGCGGTCGTGGATCTGCAACGCCAGGTTGCGCTCTTTCGCGATGGCGATGTGCGCCTCGAAGCTGCGCACCTGCGCGGCCCGGCCGGCCTCGTCGGTCGTACGGAAGAAGTCGAGACCGGTCTCCCCGATTGCGCGCACCCGGGGACGCTGCGCGAGTTCGTCGATGCCGGCGAGGTGCTCATCGAGAGCGCCACCCAGCTCGGCGGCATCGTTGGGGTGCAACGCGACGGCGGCCAGCACCCGCGGCTCGTGCGACGCCAGCTCGGCGCTCCAGCGGGAGGTCTCGAGGTCGGTGCCCACCTGCACGACGCCGCGCACGCCGACACTGGACGCGCGGTCGAGTTGCTCGCGCGGTTCCAGCTGCGGACCCGAACGGTCGCGGTCGTGGTCGAGGTGGGTGTGGTTGTCGTAGACCGGAACCACGAGGGCCTCGGGCAGCGGCGGAAACTCCGTCTCATCGCTCACGCGGAGACTGACTCCTCGATGCGCGGGAACAGCGTGCCGTCCAGGGCGGTGACCCGGCCACTGCCCGTCCACTGCCAAGCCGCGCGGACATCCTGATCGCGCAGTTCACCGTCGCCGCCGATCGCGGCCCAGAGCTTCTCGGTCGCCTTCGGCATCACCGGCGACAACAGCACCGAGAGGGTGCCGAGCACGTGAACAGCGGTCGCCAGTACGACGTCGAGTTCAGACGCCTTCGCGTCGTCTTTGGCGAGCTGCCACGGCTCGGTGTCGGTGATGTAGCCGTTCAGTTCGTCGACGAGCGTCCAGACGCCGGCGATTGCCTCGTTGATCGCGAACCGTTCGATCGCCTGATCGGCCTCGGCGGTCACGGTGCGCTCGAGCTCGGCGAAGCGCGGGTCGACCGCAGCGTCGGGCACGCTGTCGCCGCGATAGCGCGACACCATCGCGAGCACGCGCGAGGCCAGGTTGCCGAAACCGTTCGCGAGCTCGGCGTGGTAACGCGCCGACAGGTCTTCCCACGAGAACGAGCCATCTTGCCCGAAGGTGATCGCGCGCAAGAAGTAGTAGCGGAACGCGTCGGACCCGAAGACGTCGGTGATCTGCTGCGGCGCGATGCCGGTCAGCTTCGACTTCGACATCTTCTCGCCGCCGACCAGCAGCCAGCCATGACCGAACACCCGAGCGGGCACCGGCAGTCCGGCAGCCATGAGCATCGCCGGCCAGATCACCGCGTGGAACCGGGCGATGTCTTTGCCGATCAGCTGTACGGCAGGCCACCGCCGGCGGAACTCGGCCTGTGCGGCGGGGGCGTCGTCGCCGTAGCCGATGGCCGAGATGTAGTTCAGCAGCGCGTCGAACCACACGTAGACGACGTGGCTGTGGTCCCAGGGCACCTTGATGCCCCAGTCGAACGTCGAGCGCGAGATCGACAGATCGTCGAGCCCCTGCTTCACGAACTGGATGATCTCGTTGCGAACGCTCTCGGGCTGCACGAAGTCGGGCTGGGCCTCATAGAGGTCGAGCAACTGCTGCGCGAAGTCGCTCATGCGGAAGAAGTAGTTCTTCTCTTTCAGCACTTCGACCGGACGCGAGTGGATCTTGCAGAGCTTCTGCCCGGCGTAGTCGCCGTCGGCGGTCTCCATCAGGTCGTCGAGCTGCTTGTACTCTTCGCAGCCGACGCAGTAGTAGCCCTCGTACTCGCCCTCATAGATGTGGCCGTCGTCGTAGAGCTGCTGCAAAAACTTCGCGACCGCGACCTCGTGGCGCTCGTCGGTGGTGCGGATGAAGTCGTCGTTGGCGATGTCGATGGTCTGCAGCAGCGGCTTCCACGCGCTCTCGACCAGCGAATCGGCCCACGCCTGCGGGGTGGTGTCGTTGGCGACCGCGGTACGCAGGATCTTCTGCCCGTGCTCGTCGGTGCCGGTCAGCAACCAGGTGTCGTCGCCCGCCTGCCGGTGCCACCGCGCGAGCACGTCGGCGGCCACCTCGGTGTACGCGTGCCCGATGTGGGGAACGTCGTTGACGTAGAAGATGGGCGTCGCGATGTAGAACGAACGCCCGCCGGGGCTCGGAGAAGGCATGATGTGCCCAGTCTACCGAGCCCCGGCGAACGTTACCGGGGCGCTACTTTCGGCTCGCCCGCAGCTTCTCGGCGACGGCGATCGCGTCGCCCTCGGCCGCTTCCGACTTGCCGGTCGGGCGCGCGATCAGCAGGTAGAGCAGTCCGACCACGAACACGACGACGAACCCGATGAGCACGATCCAGTCAGTGGCGAAGTCGCCCGATCCGCCCGGCTGCGCCAGCAGGAACATCGCGAACAGGCCGTACCCGAGCGCGAGGATGTTCACCACCCAGCCCAGCGCACCGAGGCTGAACGGACCCGCTGGTCGCCAGCCCTTCACGCGCTGCCGCAGAGCCGCAAGAACGACCGACTGGAACGACCAGTAGATGCCGAACACCGCGAACGATGTCACCTGCACCAGCAGCGAGGCGTTGAAGTAGACGCCCACCGCGATGATGATCGGGATGACGCACGCGACCACCAGCGCTCGCGCCGGCACCGCGGTGCGCGGCGACACATGCGCCAGCCAGGTGTGTCCGGGGATCATGCGGTCACGCGCGAACGAGTACAGCAGCCGGCTCGCCGCGGCCTGGAGGCTCAGCGTGCACGACAGGAACGCGAGCACGGCGATGACCAGGAAGATCTTCGCGCCCACCGGCCCGAGCGAGGCATCGAGGATGCCGGGGATCGGGTCGGGATCGTTGCCCGCCACGATGTCGGCCAGGTTCGGGGCCGCGAGCACGTACCCGGCGAACGAGAACAGCGCCGAGACGCCGCCCACCAGGATCGTCATGATCATCGCCCGCGGGATGCGGCGGCTGGGGTCCTTGACCTCTTCCGCCACGTCGCCGCACGCCTCGAACCCGTAGAACAGGAACAGGCCGATGAGCGCCGCGCCGAGGAACGCCGCCGCGTAGTTGCCGTTGTGGGCCGCATCCGTTCCCATACCGTCCACGAAGACCGAGAAGTCGTTCTTGCGCTGGAAGATGAGCAGGTACAGACCCAACAGCACGACGCCCGCGAGTTCGGCTGCGAGGCCGATGCTCGCGACCCGGGCGAGATTCTTGGTGCCCGAGAAGTTGATCGCCAGGGCGACCAGCAGCAGCACCGTGGTCAGGATCAGGCCGACCAGCGGTGTTGCCTCGAGCCCGAACAGGCTCGCCATGAACCCGCTGCCGAACTCCGACACCGCGACGATCGTGACGATGAGGGCCCAGATGTAGACCCAGGCCGCCATCCATGCGTAGCGCTTGCCCCAGAGCCGTCGCGCCCACGGGTAGATGCCGCCGGCGATCGGGTACTGCGACACGATCTCACCGAAGATGAGGGCGACCAGCAGTTGGCCCGCACCGACGATGAAGAGCCAGAACACCGACGGCGGGCCCGCCGTCGCCAGGCCCAGCGCGAAGATCGAGTAGATCCCGACCAGCGGTGAGAGATAGGTGAAACCGAGGGCGAAGTTCGCCCAGAGAGACATCGAGCGCTTGAAGCCTTCGTCGTATCCGAGCACCTTCAGGTGGTCGGCATCGGCGGCGCTGGTGTCGGGGGATGTGTCAGCCATGAACGGACCTTTCGTGTGCACATCGTCGTGCACGCTCACACCGTACTCTCAGGCTCCCCTCGCGCGGATGGCGGCTTCGTACAAATCTCGACGCGACAATCCGGTGTGATCCGCCACCTCGGCGGTCGCCTCCTTCAGACGGGCCCCACCCTCGACGAGCCGCATGACGCGCTCGACGCCGTCTTCGAGTGAGGAGGTCGCCGCGAGCGCCCCACCGACCACCAGCACGATCTCGCCTCGGGCGCCGTCGGCGAACCGGTCGGCGAGCTCGGCGAGGGTGCCGCGCGCCACCTCTTCGTACAGCTTGGTCAGTTCGCGGCACAGCGCCGCGGGCCTGTCGGCACCGAACACCTCGGCGAGATCGCGGAGCGAGTCGGCGACCCGATGCGGGGACTCGAAGAAGATGAGCGTGCGCGCCTCGCCGGCCAGCGCGCGCAGCGCCGGCACCCTGCCCTTGCGCGGAAGGAACCCCTCGAAGGCGAACCGATCCGTGGGCAGGCCGCTGACCGCGAGCGCCATCAGCACCGCACTCGGGCCGGGGAGAGCCGAGACCGTCACCCCGGCGGCGATCGCGGCCTGCACGAGCACGAAACCGGGGTCGCTCACGGTGGGCATGCCGGCATCCGACATCACCAGCAGGTCGCTCTCGCGGGCCAGCTCGACCAGTTCGGCCGCCTTCTCGCGTTCGTTGTGCTCGTGCAGCGCGATTAGGCGGGGGCGGTTCTCGATGCCCAGACCGCGCAGCAACTGGATGGTGGTGCGGGTGTCTTCGGCGGCGATCACCGGGGCGCTCTCGAGGGCTTCGATGAGCCGGCGCGACGCATCGCCGAGGTTGCCGATGGGCGTCGCCGCGAGCAGGAGCATGTCGGTATTGTCGCGCCATACGATGGGCGGGTGAGCACACCCCGCGCAGTCATCGAGCTCGCGGGGTCCCGTCTCGACGACGCCTGGCAGCGTGTGATGACCCGTCCGGGTGCGCGGCTCGCCTGGACCTGGGGTGCGCCGGCGCTGGTGCTGGTGGTCGCCATCCTGACCCGGTTGGTGGGTCTCGAGCATCCCCACGAGCTGGTGTTCGACGAGACGTACTACGTGAAAGACGCGCTCACGCTGTCGCAGCTCGGTTACGAGGGATCGTGGCCGGCCGACGCGAATCTCGCTTTCAACGCGGGCAACACGCAGATCTTCCTCGACGCTCCGTCGTTCGTGGCGCACCCGCCGATCGGCAAGTGGATCATCGCGATCGGGCTGACGATCTTCGGGGCCGGTAACCCGTTCGGCTGGCGCATCGCGGTGGCAGTGTGCGGCATCCTGCTGGTGCTGGTCACCATGTTCGTCGCGAAGCGGCTGTTCCGCTCGACCCTGCTCACCGTCATCGCGGGCGGCCTGCTCGCGATCGACGGCAACGCCATCGTGATGAGCCGGGTCGCCCTGCTCGACACCATGCTCGCGCTGTTCGCCCTGGTCGGCGCGGCCGCCGTGCTGCTCGACCGTCAGTCCGGCGGCACCGGCTGGTCGCGGCCGTGGTTGCTGATCGCCGGGGTCTCGTTCGGCATCGCCAGCGGCATCAAATGGAGCGGACTGTACTTCTTGGCCGCGTTCGCCCTGTACGCGCTCGGCAGCGAGGTCATCGCGCGATACCGGGCCGGGCAGGCCGTCACGGGCGCGATCGTGCGCCAGGGTCCCGCCACCTTCGTGCTGATGGTGCCCGTGGCGGTGGTCGTCTACGTCGCCAGCTGGAGCGGCTGGTTCGCCACCCAGGGCGGCTACTACCGCAACTGGATCGAGAACGAGGGCGGCGAAGCGTGGACCGGCCCGCTCTCGTGGGTGCCGTACGCCTTCCAGAACTGGTGGCATTACCAGGCGTCGATGTACGCGTACCACCTGGGCGAGCACACCCCGCACAACTACCAGGCCAACCCGCTGACCTGGTTGTTCCTGCAGCGCCCGACCAGCATGTACTGGCACGCGAACGGCAACGACGCCGAGACGATCCTCGGCCTGGCGAATCCGTTGATCTGGTGGGCGGGCACGGCGGCGCTGATCTACCTGACGGTGCGGCTCGTGCACGCGCTCGTGCTGCGCATCCAGCGGCGGGGCACCCTCGACGCGGCGATCTCGCGCGACGCGTTCATCATGGTGGGCTTCGCGGCCGGGTACCTGCCGTGGCTGCTCTACCTGGGCCGCACCGTCTTTCAGTTCTATACGATCGCGTTCGAGCCGTTCCTCGTGCTGGCGCTGACCGCAGCCATCGCGACCCTGCTCGGTTCGCCGGCCGATCCCGAGCGGCGGCGCGTGATCGGGATCCGGGTCGTCGGGGTGTTCCTGGTGGCGTGCGTGCTGCTGAGCCTGTTCTTCCTCCCCATCTGGACCGGTGTCGAGATTCCGCGCTGGTACATGAACCTGCACTTCTGGTTCCCGAGCTGGATCTGAGCCGAGGCCCGCGCGTAACCCGCAGAAACACGCTGGGGCGTCGCGGCTAGCCTGGCAGGATGCCAGACGAGTCCCCGAGCACCCACGACCGCGCCTGGGGCTTCCGCACCCGCGCCATCCACGCCGGCAACATCCCCGACCAGGTGCACGGCGCCCGCGCCCTGCCCATCTATCAGACCAGTGCCTTCGTCTTCGACGACACCGCGGATGCCGCGGCCCGCTTCGCGCTGCAGAAGTACGGCAACATCTACAGCCGACTCGCGAACCCGACGGTCGCCAGTTTCGAAGAGCGCATCGCCTCGCTCGAGGGCGGTCTCGGGGCGGTGGCCACGGCATCCGGTCTCGGCGCAGAATTCATCACCTTCGCCTCGCTCGCCGGCGCCGGCGACCACATCGTCGCCTCGTCGTCGCTGTACGGCGGCTCGGTGACCCAGCTCGACGTCACGCTGCGCCGCTTCGGAGTCGACACCACATTCATTCAGGGCACCGACCCGCAGTCATACGCCGCCGCGATCACCGACAAGACGAAGCTGATCTTCGTCGAGTCGATCTCGAACCCGTCGGGCGAGATCGCCGACCTCGAAGGCCTCGCCGACGTGGCGCACGCCCACCACCTGCCCCTCATCGTCGACTCGACCGTGGCAACGCCGTACCTGAACCGCCCGATCGAGTGGGGCGCCGACGTCGTGATCCACTCGGCGACCAAGTTCCTGGGCGGTTCCGGCACGACCCTCGGCGGCGTCGTCGTCGAGTCGGGCCGCTTCCACTGGGCGAACGAACGCTTCCCGCTGTTCGATCAGGAGGTCGCTCACTACGGCGGCCTCAACTGGCACGGCAACTTCGGTGAGTACGCCTTCCTGACTCGGCTGCGCGCCGAGCAGCTGCGCGACATCGGCCCGGTGCTCGCTCCGCACTCGGCCTGGCTGCTGGCGACCGGGGTCGAGACGCTGCCTTTCCGCATGCAGGCGCACGTCGACAACGCGCGTCTCGTCGCCGAGTGGCTCGAGGCCGACAAGCGGATCGAGTTCGTGAACTGGGCTGGCCTCGCTTCGCACCCGCACCACGAGCGAGCCGAGAAATACCTGCCCAAGGGTCCCGGTTCGGTGTTCTCGTTCGGCGTCGCCGGCGGGCGCGACGCGGGGCGCACGTTCATCGAGAGCGTCGACCTGGCCAGCCACCTCGCGAACATCGGCGATGCGAAGACGTTGGTGATTCATCCCGCGTCGACCACCCACGCGCAGCTGAGTGAGCAGCAGCTGCTCGACGCCGGTGTGCTGCCCGGACTGGTGCGCATCAGCGTGGGCATCGAAGACCCGGACGACATCATCGCCGACCTCGACCAAGCGCTGGCCGCCGCGCAGAAGGCAGGATAGGGGCATGAGCACCGCGACGCCGGACCTCGACACCGTCACCCTGTCGAACGGGCTGACCTGCGACATCCCGGCCGACTCGCCCTTGGCGAAGCTGCTGAAGTCGAAGCGCACCTGGGTGGGCCCGAGCGCGAAAGAGCGTCTGCAGATCTTGCGCAACGCGAAGTCGGTCGCCATCGTCGGCGCTTCGCCGAACACGGCCCGCTCGAGCTATTTCGTGGCCACGTACCTGCAGCAGTCCAGCGACTACGACCTGTACTTCGTGAACCCGAACGCCGACGAGATCCTCGGCCAGAAGGTCTACAAGTCGCTCGCCGATCTGCCCGTCGTCCCCGACATCGTCGACGTGTTCCGCCGCGGCACCGACATCCCCGACGTCATCGACGACGTGCTCGCGATCGGCGCGAAGACGATCTGGGTACAGCTCGGCATCTGGAACCAGGACGCCGCGATCTACGGCGAGTCGAAGGGCCTGACCGTCGTCATGGACCGGTGCATCAAGGTCGAGCACGCCCGCTTCAACGGCGGCCTGCACCTGCTCGGCTTCGACACCGGTCAGATCACGTCGCGAAAGACTCTGCGCTAGAACCGTCACGAGGCGTCCGGCTGACCGCCGGGCGGTAGGCCAGCATCACCAGAGCCGGGATCAGCCACGACGCGGCGATCCCCACGACCAGCACCCCGGCATCCAGGCCCGCAGCCGCCCCCGCGATCGCCGCACCCAGGGCTCCCGACGCGGCGCGCAGTCCCGAGCCGATCGTGAACACCTGCGAGCGCACCCCCGGCGGGCTGTTCAGCTTGCGCAGCAGCAGCATCGCCGCGTTGCTCGACGCGGTGAAGATGCCCGAGATGCCGATGACGACGACCGTCCACACCAGGCCGAGATCGGGGACGGCGAGCAGGGTGAACAGCCCGATCGCCGCCCAGCCGCCCGCCATCACGAACTGTGGAGTGAACCTGGAACCAGGCCGGATCGCCGACAGCACCGCCCCGGCCAGGCCACCGACCGCGAACGCGGTCACGATCAGCGCGGCCTGGTGCACGTCACCCGATCGCTCGATCGACAATCCGATCGCCACGATCGGCAGCGCACCCGAGCCGAGGGCGGCCAGCGTGCCGGTCAGGATCACGAGCCGCAGCGGTGCGTGCCCGACGAGGTGCCGCCCGCCCGCCGCGACGGTGCCCACCCAGCCGTGCCCGCTCACCGGCCGTGGCGTCGCGCGCATGGTCAACGCACCCGCCGCACCGACGAGCGCCGCCCCCGCCATGAGCCACATGCCGAGCCCGCTGGCTCCCGCGGTGCCGATGATCGCGACCAGTCCCGGTCCCGCCACCGACGCCACGTTGTACGACAGCGCGTCGTAGGCGTAGGCGCGGTTCTCGTCGGGGATCGCGTCGGTGGCGAAGCTCGACAGTCCGCCGAAGTAGATCGGTGCCGCGCATCCGGCCCCGACCAGCAGCACCACGATCAGCCAGAGCGGCAGCGTGCCGATCAACGCACCCGCGGCGAACGCGACCACGGTGACGAGCGCTGCCGCGAAGAACAGCAGGCGCGGGCGTCGGGCGCGGTCGAGGGCGACTCCGGCGAGCGGTGCGGCGACCACGGCGGGCGCGAGCGACGCGGCGACGAGGGCGGCTCCGACGGCGACGTCGTCGAGCCGTTGCACGGCGAGGATCGGGAGCGCCACCGCCGACCCGGCACTGGCGAGCCGGAGCGGAACCGAGGTGACCAGGTAGCCTGCGGCGCTCACCTACGGCTGCGAGCCGATGTTGTTGCGGTCGCCGCGGTCGACGACGGTGCCGATCTCGCCATCGGCGAGCACATCGTTGTCGTTGCCATCGACATCCACCTCATCGACCGAGCCGTGCACGCCGACGCGGTTGAAGTTGCCGTCGACCTCGACCGAATCGAGGTCGAGCGTGTCGAGGTGGTTGACGTTTCCGTCGATCTTCGCCGTCCCGACTACGCCGGCATCCACGTCGTTGGCGTTGCCGTCGATGAGGAGCGACTCGACCGATCCGGCATAGACCTGGATGTCGTGGCCGCGCACCGTGATCTTGATGCAGTCGCCGAGGTGGTACTCCCCCGGCTCGGTCAGCACCGCGTTGTCGCAGTCGGTGCTGGTCGGTTCGGGGGTCGGCGTGGGGGTGGCGGACTCGGTCGCCGAGGGCGTGGGCGTCGGTGCGACGGTGCCGTCGCCACCGTCTGCGATGAACTGGCCGACCGGCGTGCACCCCGCCAGCACCAGCAGCACGGGCACGATCAGCAGCACAGAACGTCGGCGTCTCATGCGTTCCACCCTACGTGCGTTACCCCGTGTGTCACCCCGGCTGTGCCCGGACGAGAGGGCGAACTACCGTGTCCGCATGTCCGTTCGCCCGCCACTGCCCGGTCCGCTGGTCTCTGACCAGTGGCTCGCCGATCACCTCGCTGCTGATCACCTCGGGGCCGGCCGGCTGGTCGTGCTCGACGCCTCGGTCGCGAACTTCACCCGCCCCGACGGCAAGACCGGATACCTGAGCGGCCACGAGCTGTACCTGCTCGACGGGCACATCCCGGGCGCCGTGTTCGCCGACGTCATCGACGAGCTGTCTGACCCCGAGGGTTCGTACCCCTTCACGCGACCCGATGCCGAGCGCTTCGCCGCCGCGATCGGCGCACTCGGCATCGACAACGACACGACGGTCGTCGTATACGACACGGCGGTCGGGCAGTGGGCCGCGCGCGTCTGGTGGCTGTTCCGGGCGTTCGGGTACGACGAAGTCGCCGTGCTCGACGGCGGGCTGACATCGTGGCGCGCGGCCGATCGCGACCTCGACCTCGGCCACGTCGAGCCCGAACCGCGCGACTTCACCGCGACCGAGCGTGCGGGCCTGTGGGCCGACAAGCAGTTCGTCGAAGGCGTGCTGCGAGGCGAGCACGACGCCGCCCTGGTGTGCGCGGCTCCCCCGCACGAGTTCGAACGTCGGCACATCCCCGGCAGCACGTCGGCCCCGGCGGCACGACTCGTCGAACGCGAACGCCGCACCTACCTCGACCGCGATGCGCTCGCCGGCGTCTTCGCGCCCGCGCTCGGTTCATCGCGCATCGTCACCTACTGCGGCGGCGGCATCGCCGCATCCTCGGCCGCATTCGCCCTGACACTGCTGGGTCAGGATGCGGTGGCCGTCTACGACGGATCGCTGAACGAGTGGGCGGCCGACCCTGAAGCCGCGCTGGTCACGTCAGCCGGCTGAGCGGTCGTCGAGCAACTCGCGCAACGCGGCCGCAGTTGTGACGGGGAGCGCGCACACGAAGTGCCGGCAGAGGTACGCGGCAGGGCGACCGTCGCGCTCGGCGCGACCCTCGAACAGCGCGAAGCCGGCGGCGGCGAACTCCGTGGCCTGGGCGGGGGTCACGACGACGCGCACCCCGCGGCGCCAGCCGGCTGAGGTCTCGGAGAGTTCCGTGGCGTCGGTGCCCACGATCACCAGCTGCTCCAGCGGCGCGGCCAGCCGGGTCGCGACCGCGAGCGCGGCCCCGAATCCGCTTGGCTGCTCCGGCGCGATCCCGAGTGCGGGAGCGAGGGCATCCTCCGCGAGCCGCCGGTGCGCGTCGTCCCCGGTGAGGGCGGCGAGCAGCAGGGCGGCGACCGCGAGCAGCGACCGGCCCGAGGGCAGCGCACCGTCGCCCGGATCGCCTTCCGTCGCGAGCCCGCGCGCCGCCAGCACGGGATCCGCCCCCGCGGGCGCGGCGATCGACCCGTCCGCCGACCTGCATGCCTCGATGAGCACGCGCGCCGTCGCGGCGAAACGCACCTCGCCGCTGGCCAGCGACAGGCGCAACAACCCGCCCGCCAGCCCGCCCAGATCTTCGAGCGTGGCCGGCGCCGACGACAGGCGACCGTCGAGCGACGCGCGCACCAGGCTCGCATCGGAACCATGCAGGGTCAGGACCGCGTCGGCGGCGGCCGCCGCGGCATCCACCCACTCACCCCGCCCGAATCTCGCACCCGCCTCGGCAAGCGCGCCGATCACCATGCCGTTGAGTCCCGTCAGCACTTTCGCATCCAGGGCGGGCGGGCTGAGCCCCACGCGTCCGGCGGCGTCGCGCTCGTAGTAGCCGCCCTCGCTGCGCGCGCCGTCGATCACGCTCTCGCTGTCTTGCGCAGAGGCGAAGGCACCGCTCGGCAGCCGCAGCACGTCGAGCAGGAACGACACGATTCCGGCGGCCGTCGCCTCGTCGCCGATCGCGGTGTACGCCGACAGCAGCTGCGCGTTGTCGTACGCCATGCGCTCGTAGTGCGGGTCGGTCCAGTCACGCCGGGTCGCGTAGCGGAAGAAGCCGCCTTCGACCGGATCTCGCAGCCCGGATGCCGCGAGGGTCGCCAGGGTGCGGCGCGCGAACGCGTCTGCGGCCTCGTCGCCGCGCGCCCCCCGCTCGAGCAGGAATGCGATCACCGGGGTGTTCGGAAACTTCGGCTCGCGCCCCAGGCCGCCGAACTCGACGTCTTCGAGCGCCAGGAGTCGTTGCACCGACTCGACCAGCTGCGCTTCGCCCACCCCGCCGACCGCGGCCTCGGGTCGCGCGGCCGCCACCGCATCCCGCACCATCTCGCCGGCCACCCGCACGTCGTCGCGCTTGTCGCGCCAGGCCTCGAGCACCGCGTCGACGACCTGCCGGAATCCGGGCACCCCCTGCGTCGGCTGCGGCGGGTAGTAGGTGCCGGCGTAGTAGGTCAGACCCTCGGGCGTCGCGAAGACGGTCAGCGGCCAGCCGAGGTTCGGCGTGAACGCGCTGGCTGCGGCGAGGTATGCCGCATCCACTTCGGGGCGTTCCTCACGGTCGACCTTGATCGCCACCAGATTTTCGTTGAGGTACTCCGCCACCTCCGGGTCGCTGAACGTCTCGCGCGCCATCACGTGGCACCAGTGGCAGGTGGCGTAGCCGATCGAGATCATCACCGGCACGTCGCGCCGTGCCGCTTCGGCGAACGCCTCTTCGCCCCACGGCCACCAGGCGACCGGGTTGTCCGCATGGCTGCGCAGGTACGGGCTCACCGCGTCCCGCAGTCTGTTGGGCAGAGCGCGATTGGCCATACAGTCAGCCTATGTACGCCGAGAAGAACGCCGCGTCGGCCATCACGTTCACCTACCTCGGGGGGCCGTCCGGAGTACTCGAGTACGGCGGGCTGCGGTTTCTCATCGATCCGACGTTCGACGAACCGCAGACCTACGCCGACGACGACGGTGACACCCCGCTGGTGAAGACCCATGGCCCGGCGCTGCAGCCCGGCGACATCGGGCAGATCGACGTCGTGCTCGCCTCGCACCACGAGCACAGCGACAACCTCGACGCCGGCGGTGCCGAGTACGCGATGTCGGTGCCGCTCGTTCTCAGTACCCCGAAGGCGGGCGATGATCTCGGGACGCCGTGGGCCGGCATGGCGGACTGGTCGCAGCGCTCGGTCGGTCTCGTTGACATCACCGCGGTGCCGGCGTTGCACGGCCCGCCGGGGTTCGAAGACATCGTCGGGCCGGTGATCGGCTTCATCCTGCAGGCGCCGACCCTGCCGACCGTCTACGTCAGCGGTGACAACGCGTCGCTCGAGAAGGTGCGCGAGATCGCCGACCGCTACGCGCCGGTCGGGGTCGCGATCCTGTTCGCCGGCGCGGCGCGGGTTCCCGAACTCGATGCAGCCCTCACCCTGACCTCACCGGATGCCGCGGAGGCCGCGCGCATCCTGCAGGCCGGCAAAGTGGTCGGCGTGCACACCGAAGACTGGGAGCACTTCAGCGAGAGCCGCGCCGACCTCGAGGCGGCGTTCGACTCCCTGCCGGGCGTGCTGGTCGACACCCCGCGTGGCGAGACGGTGGAACTCGGTTAGAACGTCGCCATGTCGGGGTCGGCGCCGACGCGCTGCCCGCGATCGAGGGCGTCGATCGCGGCGACCTCGGCGGCGCTGAGCTCGAAACCGAACGCGTCGAAGTTCTCGGCCATGCGCTCGCGCGAGTTCGACTTCGGGAACACGATGATGCCGTTCTGCAGATGCCAGCGGATGACTACCTGGGCCGGCGTCGCGCCGTGGGCCGCCGCGGCATCCTGAATCGCCTTCTCGGCGAAGAGGTCGTACTTGCCCTGCCCGAGGGGACCCCACGCCTCGATGTGGATGCCGTGCTCGGCGCCGAACGCGCGCAGGTCGCGCTGGGCGAAGGCGGGATGCAGTTCGAGCTGGTCGACCGCGGGGACGACGGAACCGCCGGCCAGCACCTTCTCGAGGTGCGGGCGGTGAAAGTTCGAGACGCCGATCGAACGGGTCTTGCCGTCGGCCTGCAGCTGCTCGAGCGTGAGCCACGACTCGAGATAGAGGTCGAGGTCGGGGCGCGGCCAGTGGATCAGGTACAGGTCGACGTGATCGAGGCCGAGCTTCTCGAGCGACAGGTCGATGGCGTCGATCGCCGACTGGGTGCCCTGGTCGCTGTTCCAGAGCTTCGTCGTGATGAACAGCTCGTCACGGGCGATGCCCGACTTCGCGATCGCGGCACCGACGCCGAGCTCGTTGCCGTAGACGGCCGCCGTGTCGATGTGGCGATACCCGACCTCGAGCGCGTCGGTCACGATCCGTTCCGCCTCGCCGGGATCGACCCGGAACACGCCGAACCCGAGCTGCGGGATGTGGTGGCCGTCGTTGAGCTGGATGGTGGGGACGCTGGTCATGCCTCCAAACTAGAGGGCATGAACGACAGCCCGCCGATCACCCGTTGGAATACCGGACTGGGCGGGCGGAGCCGCACGGTCTCGGCGGCCGGCCTGATCTGGACAGTCGCGAATGCCGCACCCGATTCGGCGCCGTTCGCCGACCAGGCGGACGCGACCCTGAGACTTCTCGACGAGCACCTCGCAGAGGCCGGGTCGCACCGCAGCCGGCTGTTGTCAGTGCAGGTGCTGCTCGCCGACCTCGCCGACAAACCGGCGTTCGACCTGCTGTGGCTCGACTGGATCGGCGACGACCCGGCCGGGTGGCCGCAGCGATCGTGTGTCGGTGCCGGACTCGCACCCGGACTGCGCGTCGAGATCGTCGCGATGGCCGCGCGCGGGGGCGGCGATGGGATGCTGGAGTCATGAAGTTGCTCGTGCTGGGTTCCACCGGTAAGACCGGACAGTTCGTGCTCGCCGCCGCCGCCCGCGCCGGCCATACGGTCACAGTGCTCGTCCGCGACCCCGCGAAGCTGCCCTCCATCGCGGGGCTGACGGTGCTGACCGGAGATGCCTCATCCGCGGCCGACGTCACGCGCGCGGCCGCGGGACAGGACGCGGTGATCTCGGCTGTCGGCGGCGGGTACTCGACCACGACCGACATCGCGAGCCGCGCCGCGAAGGCACTGGTGGCAGCCAAGCCGGCGCGGGTCGTCGTGCTGTCGGCATTCGGCGCCGGTCCGTCGCGCGCGAAGTGCAGCTTCTTGCAGAAGATCGCGTTCGGCACCGTGATGAACCGGGTCTACGACGACAAGGCGATCGGCGACCGGCTGCTGCGCGAGACCGCGCTCGACTGGACGATCGTGCAGCCCGTGACGTTCAGTGAGAAACCGGCGACCGGGCACCCGGTGCTGACCGACCTCGACGCGCTCGACTCGGTGGACGGCTTTCCGAAGGTGCCCCGCGAGGACGTCGGGGCCGCGCTGGTCGCCATCGCCGGTGACGCGGCCTGGTCGCGCAAGACGGTGGTCGTCAC
>JBDTQN010000015.1:0-19905 GCA_039932215.1 Pseudolysinimonas sp.
TCACCGCCCGCCAGATCTTGACGAAGGAGGCGTTCGAGAACGCCATCGCCGTCGGCATGGCGCTCGGCGGCTCGACCAACATCGTGCTGCACCTGCTCGCGATCGCGCACGAGGCCGAGGTCGAGCTGACCCTCGATGACTTCAACCGCATCGGCAGCAAGGTGCCGCACATCGGCGACCTCAAGCCGTTCGGCAAGTACGTCATGAACGACGTCGATCGCCGCGGCGGGCTGCCGGTGCTGATGAAGGCTCTGCTCGACGCCGGGCTGATGCACGGCGATGTGATGACCGTCACCGGCAAGACGATGGCCGAGAACCTGGCCGAGATGAATATCGAGCCGCTCGACGGTGAGGTGCTGCGCACGCTCGACAATCCGATCCACGAGTCGGGTGGCCTGACCATCCTCAAGGGTTCGCTCGCCCCGGAGGGTGCCGTCGTCAAGACCGCCGGCTTCGACGCCGCTGTGTTCGAGGGCCCTGCCCGCGTGTTCGAGCGGGAGCGCGCCGCCATGGACGCCCTCACCGAAGGCAAGATCAAGCACGGCGATGTGGTCGTCATCCGGTACGAAGGTCCCAAGGGCGGACCCGGCATGCGCGAGATGCTCGCCGTCACCGCGGCCATCAAGGGCGCGGGGCTCGGAAAAGATGTCCTACTATTGACGGACGGACGATTCTCAGGCGGCACAACCGGCCTGTGCATCGGCCACATCGCGCCGGAGGCGGTAGACCAAGGTCCTATCGCATTCGTGCAAGATGGTGATCTGATACGGGTCGATATAGCTGCCCGGTCGATCGACCTACTCGTCGATCCGGCCGAGTTGGAATCCCGCCGTGACGGCTGGGCTCCTTTGCCTCCGCGCTATACCCGTGGCGTTCTCGCGAAATACACCAAGCTCGTGCACTCGGCTTCCGAGGGTGCGGTCACCGGGTAGTTCGCTCTCGCAGTCAGACACCAAAGGACACTCATGAACGCGGACGCTCCCGCGCCTCCCAAGCCGAGTTCGAAAGAGCCGCCGATCATGACCGGCTCCGGTCAGATCCTGGCCAGTCTCGAGAAGCTCGGCGTCACCGACGTATTCGGCATCCCCGGCGGCGCCATCATGCCGTTCTATGACGAACTGATGGCCTCGACGGCGATCCGCCACATCCTGGTCCGCCACGAGCAGGGTGCCGGTCACGCGGCCGAAGGTTACGCCGCCGCATCCGGACGGGTCGGTGTCGCCATCGCGACCAGCGGCCCCGGCGCCACGAACCTGGTCACCGCCATCGCCGACGCCCACATGGACTCGGTGCCGATGATCGCGATCACCGGCCAGGTCTTCTCGACCAGCATGGGAACCGACGCGTTCCAAGAGGTCGACATCGTCGGCATCACGATGCCGATCACGAAGCACTCGTTCCTCGTCACCGATCCGGCCGACGTGCCGGCGACCCTTGCTGCCGCGTACCAGATCGCAACGACGGGCCGCCCCGGCCCGGTGCTGGTGGATGTCACCAAGGACGCCCAGCAGAAGAGCGCCCCGTTCATCTGGCCGCCCAAGATCGACCTCCCCGGATACCGCCCCGTGCTGAAGGCCCATGGCAAGCAGATCGTGGCGGCGGCCGAGCTGCTCGTCGAGTCGAAGAAGCCGGTGCTGTACGTCGGCGGGGGTGTGATCCGCTCGGAGGCGACCGCAGAATTGCTCAAGCTCGCCGAGAAGACCGGCGCGCCCGTTGTCACGACGCTGATGGCGCGGGGCGCGTTCCCCGACTCGCACGCGCAGCACCTCGGCATGCCCGGCATGCACGGCTCGGTGCCCGCGGTGCTCAGCCTGCAAGAGAGCGACCTGATCGTCGCGATCGGCGCCCGATTCGACGACCGCGTCACCGGCAAGGTGGCCGACTTCGCGCCGAACGCCAAGATCGTGCACATCGACATCGACCCGGCCGAGATCGGAAAGATCCGTCAAGCCGACGTCCCGATCGTCGGTGACGCCAAAGAGGTCATCATCGACCTCATCTCGGCCTTCACCGATGCGGCCAAGAAGACCAAGCCCGACCTGGCCGACTGGTGGACGTACCTCGACAAGCTGAAGGCCGACTTCCCGCTCGGCTTCACCGACGATCCCGACGACGGACTGCTCGCCCCCCAGGCGGTCATCCAGCGCATCGGCGAACTGAGCGGACCCGAGGCGATCTACGCCGCCGGGGTCGGCCAGCACCAGATGTGGGCCGCCCAGTTCATCAAGTACGAGCGTCCGCACGCCTGGCTCAACTCGGGTGGCGCAGGCACGATGGGCTACGCCGTTCCGGCGGCGATGGGCGCGAAGGTCGCGCAACCCGATCGCCTGGTCTGGGCGATCGACGGCGACGGATGCTTCCAGATGACCAATCAGGAGCTCGCCACCTGCACGATCAACGACATCCCGATCAAGGTCGCGATCATCAACAACTCGTCGCTCGGCATGGTGCGGCAGTGGCAGACCCTGTTCTATGACGGTCGTCACTCGTTCACCGATCTGAACACGGGCCACAAGAGCTCGACCGAGCAGACGCGCATGGTGCCCGACTTCGTGAAGCTGGCCGAGGCGTACGGCGCACTCGGCATCCGGGTCACGAAGCCCGAAGAGATCGACCCCGCGATCAAGCTGGCGATCGAGACCAACGACCGGCCCGTCGTCATCGACTTCGTGGTCAGTCGCGACGCGATGGTGTGGCCGATGGTGCCGCAAGGCGTCGGCAACTCGTCGGTGCAGTACGCCCGCGAACACGCCCCGGCCTGGGAAGAGGAGTAAAGCGATGTCACGTCATGTGCTCTCACTGCTCGTCGAAGACAAGCCCGGTCTGCTCACGCGCGTCGCCGGCCTGTTCGCCCGCCGCGGGTTCAACATCGAGTCGCTGGCCGTCGGCCACAGCGAGATCGACGGGCTCTCGCGCATCACCGCCGTCGTCGATGTCGAAGACCTTCCGCTCGAGCAGGTCACCAAGCAGCTGAACAAGCTGATCAACGTCATCAAGATCGTCGAACTCGACCCCGAGCAGGCCGTTCAGCGCGAACACCTGCTGATCAAGGTGAAGGTCGACAACGTCTCGCGGTCGCAGATTCTCGAGGCGGTGAACCTGTTCCGCGCCCGAGTGGTCGATGTGGCCCCGGATGCGCTGGTGATCGAGGTCACCGGCGACAGCGGCAAGGTGCAGGCCTTCTTGCGCGTGCTCGAGCCCTACGGCATCAAGGAGATCGCGCAGAGCGGTCTGCTGGCGATCGGTCGCGGCGGCAAGAGCATCACCGAACGTGTTTTCAAGAGCTAGAACCACAAACAAGGAGAACCACACCGCATGACCGAGATCTTCTACGACAAAGACGCCGACCTCGCCCTCATCCAGGGTAAGAAGGTGGCCGTCATCGGCTACGGCTCACAGGGCCACGCCCACGCGCTGAACCTTCGCGACTCCGGTGTCGAGGTGCGCGTCGGCCTGAAGGAGGGCTCGAAGAGCATCCAGAAGGCTGAGGAGGCCGGCTTCGAGGTGCTCAGCGTCGCCGATGCCGCCAAGTGGGGCGACGTCATCGTGATTCTGGCGCCCGACCAGCACCAGCGCGGCATCTACAAGGAGTCGATCAAAGACAACCTCGAAGACGGCAACGCGATCCTCTTCGGTCACGGCTTCAACATCCGCTTCGGCTACATCGAGGCGCCCGACGGCATCGACGTCGTCATGGTCGCCCCGAAGGGCCCCGGCCACACGGTCCGCCGCGAGTACGAGGCGGGACGCGGCGTGCCCGTGATCGTCGCCGTCGAAGAGGACGCGACCGGCGGCGCCTGGGAGCTCGCCTGGTCGTACGCGAAGGCGATCGGCGGTCTGCGTGCCGGCGGCATCAAGACCACGTTCACCGAAGAGACCGAGACCGACCTGTTCGGCGAGCAGGCCGTGCTCTGCGGCGGAACCTCGCAGCTGGTGCAGTACGGCTTCGAGACCCTCGTCGAGGCGGGCTACCAGCCGCAGATCGCCTACTTCGAGGTGCTGCACGAGCTGAAGCTCATCGTCGACCTGATGTGGGAGGGCGGCATCGCCAAGCAGCGCTGGTCGGTCTCTGACACCGCCGAGTATGGCGACTATGTCTCGGGCCCGCGCGTCATCGACCCGTCGGTGAAGGAGCACATGAAAGAGGTGCTCACCGACATCCAGTCGGGTGCCTTTGCCAAGCGCTTCATCGCCGATCAGGATGCCGGTGCCCCCGAATTCCTGGAGCTGCGGGCCAAGGGCGCCGCGCACCCGATCGAAGAGACCGGCAAAGAGCTGCGCGCGCTGTTCGCCTGGAAGCAGCAGGACGCCGACTACACCGAGGGTTCAGCGGCACGCTGAGTTCGCGTGACGTGAGGGCGGGAGCTTCGGCTCCCGCCCTTCGTTGTGCGTAGGCTCGAAACATGACCTCGCGCAGCGTCTACGTGACCGGATCGTCCACGGGAATCGGGCGCGCCGCTGCCCTGCACCTCGCTCGAGCGGGGTGGACGGTGTTCGCCGGAGTGCGGCGCATCTCCGACGGCGAGTCACTCGTCGCCGAGAACGCGGGAACCGTGATCCCGCTCATCGTCGACGTCACCGACACGAAAGCAGTGGCGGCCGCGGCGGCGGCGATCGCGGCGCACGTGGGCACGGCCGGGCTGGACGGGTTGGTCAACAACGCCGGGATCGCGGCGGCCGCGCCGCTGGAGTTCGTGCCGATCGACGGCTTCCGGCATCAGCTCGAAGTGAACGTCGTCGGACCGCTCGCGGTGACGCAGTCGGTGCTTCCGCTGCTGCGCACGGCGCGGGGTCGCATCGTGAACATCACGTCGATCGGCGGTCTGCTGGCCGGCGGGATGCTCGGTCCGTACCACGCGTCGAAGTTCGCTCTCGAGGCGATGACCGACACTCTTCGGGTGGAACTCGCGCCGTGGGGCATCGAGGTCGTCGCCATCGAACCGGGTCAAATCGCGACGCCCATCTGGGCGACATCGGGACGGACCGCCGACAAGATGCTCGACGGCGTGACCGGAGCCGAAGAGCTCTATGGCGCGAGCATCGCGGGCGCTCGACGCATGGCCGCATCGGCAGCCGAGAACGGTCTCGACCCGATCGAGGTCGCGAAGGTGATCGAGCGGGCGCTGACGGCTCGCAAGCCGCGCACCCGGTATCCGGTCGGCACCGACGCGAAGATCGGCGCCGCGGTCATCGCGAAGTTGCCCGACCGAACCCGTGATCGGCTGATGTTGCGGAGGAGGAATCCCCGATGAGTGACCGTGGCACCGCGATCACGACCGCAGCCGAACTCGAGCAGCTGATCGGGCATCCGGAACCCCGCGTCGCCGAGAAAGTGCGCACGTCGCTGCACGCGCTCGACCGGGCATGGCTGGCCGCGTCGCCTCTCGTCTTCATCGCCACCTCCGACGCCGCCGGAGAACTCGACGTGTCACCGAAGGGTGACCCCGCCGGGTTCGCGACCGTGCTCGACGACGCGACCATCGCCATCCCGGAACGCCCCGGCAATCGTCGAGCCGATGGCTTCCACAACCTGCTCGGCAACCCGCACGTCGGACTGATCTTCGTCATCCCCGGCCGCGGCGACACCCTGCGCGTGAACGGCCGCGCCACGCTGGTGCGCGATGCGCCCTTCATGGATGCGATGGTCGTGCGCGCACACCGGCCCACCCTCGCGCTGGTGGTCGATATCGACGAGGTCTTCTCTCACTGCTCCAAGGCGTTCCTGCGTTCGAAGGCGTGGGATCCCGAGACGTGGGCACCGGATGCCGCCCCGCGTCGTGCCGTTATCGCCCAGGGTGTGGAGCGGCCGGGCGACCCCATCGAGGTGCTCGATGAGTACTACGGACCGTCGTATGGGGACCGGATTTACGGTTAGCGCGTGATCTCGAGCGCGCTCAGTCCGGGCGTGCTGAGCCACACGCGCCCATCGCCCTCGACGAGGGTGAGCAGCACATCGTCGCAGTGCACGCAGCGCGCGACGGTGCCCATGGCATCCATGTATACCATCGCCGTCGCCAACACCTCGACCGCCCCGCAGCCGCCACAGCGAGTGGATGCCATGGTCGCGTCGAACGCGAACAGTTCGGCGAGTTGGCCCGCCAGAGCATTGCCGTCGAGGTGCTGCATCAGGAACCTCCGAAACGCTCGGTGCGGATGGATGCGGTCGGGTGGCCGAGGTCGACCAGCCAGTTCGCGACCGCCTCGACGAACGGGGTCGGGCCGCAGACGTAGATACGCGGTGCGCGGTCGGGCGGCAGGACCGCGGCCTCGAGTGCGTCGCGCGTGATGCGCCCCGCCGGGGTGGGCCACGGGTCGGGGGTCTCGCGCGTATAGATGTAGTCGACGCCCATGAGTGCGTCGAGCTCGGGACGGAAGAACACGTCAGCCGGGGTGCGGACCGAGTAGAGCATCCGGAACTCGGTCGCGTCGCCGGCCGCCTCGTGCGCGGTGAGCATCGCATAGAGGGGCACGACGCCCGAACCGCCCGCGATCAGCTGCACCGGTGCGGGGGTGCTGTCGTCGGGCTCCGGCGGGTGCCACACGAAGAACGCGCCGAGCGGCCCATGCAACTCGACCTGGTCGCCGACGGCGATCTCGTGTACCAGGAACGGCGACACCTCGCCCTCGGGAAGCTCATCGACGGCCAGCACAACGCGCGTGCCCTCGCCCGCCGAGGCGATCGAGTACGAGCGCTGCGCCTGGTAGCCGTCGGGCGCTGTCAGCCGGATGTCGAGGTGCGACCCGGCGTCATTGCCCGGCCAGGTCGGAACGTCGACCGTGATGCGCCGCGCGCTCGGTGTCTCGGGCGAGGCCTCGACGACCGTGCCGGTGTGCCACGTGGCGGGGCGGCGAGCCCTCACCAGTAGCGCTCCTCCTGCCAGGGGTCGCCGTGGATGTGGTACCCGGACTGCTCCCAGAACCCGGGGTCGTCGCTGGGCATCATGGTCATGCCGCGCAGCCACTTGGCGCTCTTCCAGAAGTACAGGTGCGGAACGAGCAGCCGCACCGGTCCGCCGTGCTCCGGCTCGAGCGGTTCGCCGTCGGCCTCGAACGCGATCCACGCCTTGCCGTCGAGCAGATCTTCAAGCGGCACGTTGGTCGTGTACCCGCCGTAGCTGTGGGCCATGACGTAGTCGTGCTCGCTCTCGACGTTCTCAAACACCTTGTCGAGCGGCACGCCGCGCCACGACATCGCGAGCTTCGACCAGTGCGTCACGCAGTGGATGTCGGTCGTGATGTCTTCGAGGCCGAGCGCCTGCATCTCGTCCCAGTTCCACTTGTGCTCGGTACCGGTCTCGTCTTTGATCTCGAACGACCAGTCGGCCGGCTCGATCTGGGGAGTGACACCGGCCGAGAGCACGGGCCAATCTTCGACCAGCGTCTGGCCGGGAGGGAGGCGGGGGTCGCGATCGCGGTTGCGCCCCGAGAATCCGCGGGTGATGAAAGACATGCCTCACAATAGGACGCCCACGTAGTCTGATGCCATGACTTTGGCCCTCGGCATGCCGACCGTGCGCGGGTCGCTGCCGTCGGTAGCGGGGCGCCCCGAGGTCGACGGCCTGGTCGACCGATTCGGCCGCGTCGCCCACGACCTGCGCATCTCGATCACCGAGAAGTGCTCCCTCCGTTGCACCTATTGCATGCCAGAAGAGGGGCTGCCGGCGATCCCGCGTGACGATCTGTTGACGGCGGCCGAGATCGCCCGGCTGGTGAGGATCGGTGCCCGCGACCTGGACGTGCGCGAGGTGCGGTTCACCGGCGGCGAGCCGCTCACGCGTGGCGACCTCGTCGACATCATTCGCCTGTCTGCGGAGGCCGCGCCCGGCATCCCCCTCTCGATGACCACGAACGGCATCGGTCTGGATGCCCGCGCCGGCGCCCTGCGCGACGCGGGCCTCAGTCGCATCAACGTGTCGCTCGACACGGTCGACCGCGAGCATTTCGCGCGCCTCACCCGCCGCGACCGGCTGCCCCGCGTGCTCGACGGCCTCGCCGCCGCGGCCGCCGCCGGACTCGGCCCGATCAAGGTCAACGCGGTCCTCATGCGCGAGACCCTCGCCGACGCGCCCGACCTGCTGGCCTTCGCCCTCGAGCACGGTCTGCAACTGCGCTTCATCGAACAGATGCCGCTCGACGCCGACGCCGCCTGGCGCCGCGACCACATGGTTCCGGCCGCCGAACTGCTCGACGTGCTCGGGTCGCGTTTCGCCTTGACCGCGATCGGCCGGGAAGACGACCCGTCATCGCCCGCCGAACAATGGCAGGTGGATGCCGGGCCCGCCACGGTCGGAATCATCGCGTCGGTCACACGCTCGTTCTGCGCCGCCTGCGATCGCACCCGCATCACGGCCGAAGGCACCGTGCGCTCGTGCCTGTTCGGCGACGACGAGACCGACCTGCGCGGTCTGCTGCGCTCGGGCGCGACGGACGCCGACATCGCGAACCGATGGCGCGCCGCGATGTGGAACAAGCAGGCCGGCCACGGAATCGACGCCGCCGGCTTTGCGCCCCCGGCGCGATCGATGGGCGCGATCGGTGGCTGAGGTGCGGTACTTCGCGGCGGCGGCCGAGGCGGCGGGTCGGGATGCCGAAGTGCTCGACGCGGCGTCGGTCGGGGACCTGCGGGACGAGCTGGTCGCGCGCTACGGCGACGCGATGGCGCGGGTGCTGCGCAACGGCTCGTTCCTCGTCGACGGTGTCGTGTCGCGCGACCTCGCACAGCCGGTCGGCGAGCGCGTCGATGTGCTGCCGCCGTTCGCGGGCGGCTAGGTCATCTCGATCATGTGAGTTTCGCCTCACATGAGGCGTGAGTCACACGGCTCAGAGCCCGACCCACTCCGCCTCTCCGTCGGCGAGGTGCTGGCGCTTCCAGATCGGCAGGTGCTTCTTGATGCGCTCGACGAGTTCGGCGCAGGCCGCGAAAGCCTCTGCACGGTGCGGCGCCGCGACCGCCGCGACGAGGGCCACATCGCCGACGACCAGCGAGCCAATCCGGTGCGCCGCCGCCACGCGCAGCCCCGTCTCGACCGCCAGCTCGTCGCAGATGCGCATCAGCACGCGCTCGGCATCGGGGTGGGCGCTGTAGTCCAGCGACGTGACGGCGTCGCCGTGATCGTGGTCACGTATCACGCCCTCGAATGCCACCACAGCGCCATCGGCGGCTGACAGCACGAACGTCTCGAGAGCGGTCCGGTCGATCGGGTGCTCGACGATCTCGGCGAAGGCGGCGTCAGGCATCCGCACCCGAATGCCCGAGTACCGCATGATCGCCGCCGGCGAGCTGGTCGTGCAGATGGGGCAACAGCGGGTCGAGCACCACCAGGCCGTCGCGCACGCCACCGGTCGAGCCGGGGAGGTTGACGATGACCGTGCTGCCGACGACGCCGGCGACCGCGCGGGTCAGAGCGGCCGTCGGAACCGTATCTCGTCCCGCAGCGCGCAGCGCCTCGGCCACGCCCGGCAGCTCGCGGTCGAGCACGGCGACGGTCGCCTCGGGCGTGCGATCGCCCGGATGGATGCCGGTGCCCCCGGTCGTCACGATCAGCGCAGGCGAGGCGGCCACCGCATCCTGGATCGCAGAAGCGATGTCGGCATCGGGGCAGATCACCGGAGCGGTGATCGCGTACCCGCGCGACCGCAGCCACTCGACCAGCAGTGGGCCGGTGTGGTCGTCGGCGGTGCCAGCGGCGACGCGGGTGGACGAGACGATGACGATTGCGGGGCCGCGCGCCGTGACTTCGACAGGCTCAGCCGCCGGGGGCCAGTGGCCGTTCTTTCCGCCCGACTTCTCGACCAGATGGATCTCGCCGAGCACCGCCGCGGGATCGACCGCCTTGATCATGTCATGCAGGGTGAGGCCGGCGATCGCGACCGCGGTCAGGGCCTCCATCTCGACGCCCGTCTTCGCCGTCACCGCGACGGTGGCGGTGATGCCGATGGATGCCTCATCCGGCTCGAACTCGATCGTCACCTTCTCGAGCGGCAGCAGATGCGCCAACGGGATCAGCTCGCTCGTGCGCTTCGCCGCGTGAATGCCCGCGATCCGCGCCGTCGCCAGCACATCGGCCTTCGGCAAGCCGTCGGCGAGCACCAGCGCCACCACCTCGGCCGCCGCGTCGAGCCGGCCGGACGCGACAGCGACCCGACGGGTGACCGCCTTCGCACCGACGTCGATCATGCGGGCGCGGCCCTGGTCGTCGAGATGGCTCAGCTCGCTCATAGTTCCCAAGTCTCCACCTCTGAGCCGTCGGGCAGCTCGGTCACATCCTCTGGCACGTCGATGATGAGGTCGGATGCGGCCAGCGCCGCAACCAGATGCGACCCCGGCCCCGCGACGGTCGCCACGCGGTCGCCATCGACCAGACGTGCACGCACGAATTGGCGGCGCCCGCGAACCGACGTCAGCGCTCCCTCGAGCCGTCGGGTCGCATGCCGACGCGGAGGCAGCCCGGCGAGCTCGCGCAGCATCGGCGCGACGAACAACTCGAAGCTGAGCTGGCTGCTCACCGGGTTGCCGGGAAAGCACACCACCGGCACGCCGCGATACGTCGCCACCGCCTGCGGGCCGCCCGGCTGCATCGCCAGCACATCCACGTGCGCCCCGAGCGGCTCGAGCAGCTCGCGCACCACCTCGTGGTCGCCCATCGAGATGCCTCCGCTGGTCAGCAGCAGCTCGGCACCCGCCGCGATGGCCTCTTCGAACACCGCCGCGAGAGTGGCGGGCTCGTCGAACACGCGGCCCTGCGCGATCAGCTCGGCACCCGCGGCACGCACGGCCGCCCCGAGGGCGACTCCGTTCGCGTCGGGGATCTGGCCGGGGCCCAGCGGCTCGCCCGGAGCGACCAACTCGCTTCCGGTGCTGATCACCGCCGCCGAGACACGGGTGCGCACGGCGACGGTGTCGAGCCCGGCGGCCGCCAGCGCGGCCAGATGACGCGACGCCAAGCGCTGGCCGGCGGGAAGCAGCACGGCACCCGCGGCGAGGTCGCTGCCTGCCTCGCGCACGTACTCGCCCGAAGACCGCGCACGGAGGATCGTCACCAAGGCCGTGGCTTCTACGGGCTCAACCACCGAGGTGTCTTCTACCGGGACGATCGCGTCTGCGCCCTCGGGCACGGGGGCTCCGGTCATGATCCGGATCGCGGTGCCCGGCTCCAACGTGCCGGGCGAGCCGGCGGCCGCGGCGACCTCACGCACGATGGGCAACTCTGTCGGCACCGCGGCGACGTCGGCCGCGCGAACCGCGAAGCCGTCCATCTGCGAGTTGCGGAACGGCGGCAGCGCCATCGGCGAGACCACCTCGGCGAACGTGATCCGGTCTAGTGCGGCGACCAAGGGGATCACCTCGCTGCCGCGCTCGCGCAGGGGAGCGAGCAGCGCATCCACTCGTCTGATGTGGTCGGCGACCGGCGTGCGCCCCACTCAGTACCTCGGCAGTTCGGGGTCGACCTTGACCGACCAGGCGTCGATGCCGCCGGTGAGGTGTCGTGCGCGGGTGAAGCCCGCCTTGTCGAGCAGGTCGAGCGCCCGTGCCGAGCGCACGCCGTGGTGGCAGTAGACAACGATCGAGGCGTCGCGGTCGAGCTCGTCGAGACGGCCCGGAAGCTCACCCAGCGGGATGAGCACCGCATCGGGCAGCGACGCGAACGACGCCTCGGGACGCTCCCGCACGTCGAGCAGCAGCGGCGGGGTCTCGTGCACGCCCCCGGTGGTCGGGCCGGCGAGCAGCTTTGCGAGCTGCTCGGCCGACACTGAGCGGTCGGGGTCGGGCTCGCGCAGGGCGGTGCGCTCTTCGAGTGAACCGGGTCGGGCGGCGCCCGGCACGCGGGCGTAGGCGATCTCGCGGGTCGATCCGGTGAGGGCGTCGTACACGGCGACGCGGCCGCGCAGCGGGTCGCCGATGCCGGTCAGCAGCTTGATCGCCTCGGTCGCCATCATGGCGCCCGTCACCGCACACACCGTCGGCAGCACTCCGGCGAGCTCGCAGGTCTCATCGTCGGCCTCTGGCTGCTCGGGAAACAGGTCGCGGTAATCGACCCCCCGCTCGTCCCAGGCGACCCCGACCTGACCCGAGAAGCGCAGCGCCGACCCCCAGACCAGCGGGATCGCGCGGATCGCCGCCGCATCGTTCGCCAGGTAGCGGGTGTCGAGGTTGTCGCTGCCGTCGATCAGCAGGTCGGCGTCGAGCAGCAGGTCGAACGTGGCGCCGGGCGCGAACCGGATGCCGTGGCGCACGATCGTGACGTCGGGTGCCAGCGCGGCCAGGGCATCCGCCGCCGCATCGACCTTGAGACGCCCCACGTCGGACGGAGTGAACAGGGTCTGCCGGTGCAGGTTCGTCGCGTCGACGGTGTCGTCGTCGACGATGCTGAGGGTGCCGACGCCGGCCGCCGCGAGCGCGGGCAGCACCGCGCTACCGAGCCCGCCCGCGCCGATGACGACGACGTGCGCGTCGGCCAGGTGCTGCTGCGCCTCGCGCCCGAACCCGGTCAGGATGCGTTGGCGCGCATAGCGCGGAGCATCCGGGTCGACGGGCATGCCTCGATTCTCCCACCCGCACGCCCGACCGCATTCGCGGCTAGCCTTGGCCCATGAAGACGCGGATGCGGCGATGAGCGAGTTCACGGTCCGCGAGGCGGCCGCGCTGCTGGGCGTGAGCGACGACACCGTGCGTCGATGGGCCGACGCGGGACGGCTGGCGATCCGCAAATCGGGTACCCGTCAGACGATTGCCGGCACCTCGTTAGTGCCCCTGCTCGCCGACCTCGCCGCGGAGTCGCCACTCGCCGCGACGTTCCCCACCGCGAAGGCGTCGGCACGCAACCGTTTCACCGGCATCATCACCGCCGTGACGCGGGACGGCGTGATGGCGCAGGTCGAGCTGCAGGCGGGGCCGTTCCGGGTCGTGTCGCTGATGAGCAGAGAGGCGGCCGACGAACTCGGCCTCGAACCCGGCATGCTCGCGTCGGCGAGCGCGAAGGCCACCGTCGTCACCATCGAGGTCCCCGAATGAAGCGCGCCGGCATCCTGCTCGTCGCCACCGTTCTGCTCACCGGGTGCACCGCCCCCGCGCCGGAGGCTCCCACCCGGCCCGCGGCCCTCGGCGGCACCGTCACCGTGTTCGCCGCCGCGTCGCTCACCGCCGCGTTCGACGCGCTCGCCGCCGAGTTCGAGCAGCAGCACCCCGAGGTCGACGTCGTGGTGAACTACGGCGGCAGCTCGGGGCTGGCGACGCAGATCACCGAGGGTGCGCCCGCCGATGTCTTCGCCGCCGCGAACGAGTCGACGATGGCGAGGGTAGTCGACGCGGGTGACGCCGGCGACACCACGGTCTTCACCACGAACACGCTCGTGCTGGTGACCCCAGCCGGCAACCCCGCGGGCGTCACCGGACTCGCCGACCTCGCGAACCCCGACTTTGCGATCGCGCTCTGCGACCCGGCGGTTCCGTGCGGTTCGGCGGCGCAGGCACTGCTCGACACGGCGGGAGTCACGGCGGCGCCCGACACCCTCGAAGAAGACGTCAAGGCGGTGCTGACCAAGGTTCAACTGGGGGAGGCCGACGCCGGCCTCGTCTACGTCACCGACGCCCACGCTCCCGGTGTCATCGTCGACATCGTGTATGTGCCCGAGGCCCAAGAGGTGGTCAACCGCTACCCGATCGCGGTGCTCACCGGCGCCCCGAATCCGGATGCCGCCCAGGCCTGGGTGGACTTCGTGCTCAGCGACGCGGGTCAGCAGGCTCTCGCCGACGCCGGCTTCCTGGCACCGTGATCACATGACGCGTGGAGCGCAGCGCCGACGACTCAGCCCGCCGATCGCGATCGCGGCAGCCGTTGCCCTCGCGTTCCTGGTGCTGCCGCTCGTCGCGTTGGCGATCCGAGCGCCCTGGGGTGAGCTGCCGCGGCTGCTGTCGAGCGAGCCGGTGCTGCAGGCGCTCGGGCTGTCGCTGCTGACCGGAGCGATCACGACCGTGCTGTGCCTCGTGTTCGGCGTGCCGCTCGCGGTGCTGCTCTCGCACAGCGCGCAGTGGCCCACGGTGCCGCGCCGGCTGTTGCGGGCCGCGATCACCGTTCCGCTGGTGCTGCCGCCGGTGGTCGGCGGCATCGCCCTGCTGCTGTTGCTCGGCCGTCGCGGCATCATCGGCCAGTTGTTTGCGCAGGCCGGCCTCGGCATCCCGTACACGACCGGGGCCGTGGTGCTGGCCCAGACGTTCGTGGCGATGCCGTTTCTCGTGTTCGCCGTCGAGGGGGCGCTCGGCGCTGCCGACCGACGCACCGAGGCGGCCGCCGCGACACTGGGGGCGAATCGGTGGCAGGTGTTCCGGATGGTGACCGTGCCGCTGGTCGCGCCGGGCATCGCAGCGGGCGCCGTGCTCTGCTTCACGCGTGCGCTCGGCGAGTTCGGGGCGACCATCACCTTCGCCGGCTCGCTGCCGGGAGTGACGCGCACCCTGCCGATCGCCAGCTACCTCGCGCTGCAGACCGACCCCGAGGCCGCGATCGCGCTCGCCCTGGTGCTGCTGGTGGTGTCGGTGGTGGTGCTGCTCGCTCTGCGTGACAGGTGGCTGCCGGGGGTGCGCGCGTGAACGACGTGCTGCACGTCGACGCGACCGTCGAGCGCGACGCATTCACGGTCACGGCCGCATTCGATGCGCTGCCCGGGCGGCCGCTGGCGCTGGTCGGACCGAACGGCGCCGGAAAGTCCACGCTGGTGGCCGCGATCGCGGGCCTGCTGCCCCTGGCATCCGGAATCATCGAGATCGATGGCCTGATCGTCAGCAACTCGGCCGCGCTGGTACCCCCCGAGCTGCGGCGGGTGGGGGTCGTGTTCCAAGACTTCTTGCTCTTTCCGCACCTCACGGTGCGCGACAACGTCGCCTTCGCGCTGCGGGTGCGCGGCACCCCGAAGGCCGAGGCGAGAGCGTCGGCGCAACCCTGGCTCGAGCGGTTCGAGCTCGACCACCTCGCCGGGCGGCACCCCGCCCAGCTGTCGGGCGGCCAGGCGCAGCGGGTGGCGCTGGCCCGCGCGCTCGCCTCCGACCCCGGCGTGCTGGTGCTCGACGAGCCGATGGGGTCGCTCGACGTGGAGATACGGGATGAGGTGCGCGCCGACCTGGCGCGACACCTGCGCGAATTCGGACGACCGACCGTGCTCGTCACCCACGACGCAGCGGATGTCGCGGCCGTCGCCGACGACGTGGTGGTG
Organism: Pseudolysinimonas sp.; assembly: GCA_039932215.1. Lineage (GTDB taxonomy): Bacteria > Actinomycetota > Actinomycetes > Actinomycetales > Microbacteriaceae > JBDSKH01. Next base: position 15,208 of record JBDTQN010000015.1, read on the forward strand.
CTGCAGGAGGGGCGGGTGACGCAGCGTGGCACGCCCGCCGAGTTGCGCGCGCATCCCGCGACCCCGTACGTGGCGCGGTTGCTGGGTGGCTGAGAGGATGGCCGGGTGAAGAAGATCGCGGTGCACTTCGGAGCGGGCAACATCGGGCGCGGGTTCGTCGCCCAGTTCTTGCACGAGAGCGGCTACGAGGTCGTCTTCGCCGACGTGAGCGACGACCTCATCGGGGCATTGCAGAAGCAGTCGAGCTACCTGGTGCACGAGATCGGCGAGGGCGCACAAGATCATGTCGTCGACGGCTACCGGGCCATCAACAGCCGTACGCACGAGGCAGAGGTGGTCGAGGCGATTGCCGCAGCCGACCTGGTCACCACCGCGGTCGGCGCGCGCATCCTCGCGTTCGTTGCCCCCGTCATCGCCAAGGGGCTGAAGGCCCGCCCCGACGACGCACGGGCGCTCACCGTCATCGCCTGCGAGAACGCGATCGGCGGCAGCGACACCCTGGCCGGCCACGTGCGGCAGAACGACCCGGCCGACAACGCCGTGTTCGCCAACTGCGCGATCGACCGCATCGTCCCCGAGCAAGAGGGCGGGCTCGACGTCACGATCGAGTCGTTCTTCGAGTGGGTCGTCGACCGCACTCCTTTCCACGGGGCCGAACCCGAGATCTCGGGCGTCACCTGGGTCGACGATCTCGAGCCCTTCATCGAACGCAAACTCTTCACCGTCAACACCGCACACGCGGCGGCGGCGTACCACGGGCACGACCGCGGCTGGGTCTCGATCCGTGAAGCCCTCGCAACACCCGAGCTGCAGGCCGAGGTGCGCGCGGTGCTCGAAGAGACCAAGACATTGCTGGTCGAGAAGCACGGCTTCAGCCCCGACGAGCAGCAGGCCTACATCGAGAAGACGCTGAAGCGCATCTCGAATCCCGACCTGCCCGACACCTGCGAACGCGTCGGACGCGGCCCACTGCGCAAGCTGAGCCGCCACGAACGCTTCGTCGGGCCGGCCGCCGAGCTCGTCGAGCGCGGCCAGACGGCGTGGGACCTGCTCAACGCGATGGGTGCCGCCCTGCGCTTCGATGTGCCCGAAGATGCCGAGAGCGTCGAATTGCAGGCGCTGCTCGCGAGCGGTGCGTCGGCTGAGAGCATCGCCGAGACGGTGACCGGACTCGAGCCGTCGCACCCGCTGTTCCCGCATGTCGTCGAAGTCGTGACTCTGCGGCTCGACCGGTGAGCGTTCGCGACGACGACGAAGAGGCGTTCCACTGGGCCGGTGACGAGGTCGGCGGACGCGAGGGTGCGCGGCTGCCGTCAGAGAAGGTTCAGGATGTCGTGGCCGGTTCACCGGGCGATGTCGCGTCGACAGAACCGGGCCCGCAATCGCGTCCCCTCTCGTCGCTGCTGACCGTGCTCTTCGGGCTGTGCTTTCTCGCCCTCACCGTCGGCTGGATCCTCGGCACCGGGTACACCTCGGCCGGAACGGGTCAGCTGCTGCCGCAGGTGCTGTGGCAGTTCGCCGAGTTCACGGCGATCATCGCCGCACCGCTCTGGTTCGGCACTACCCTCCGCTTCACGCAGGGAAAGCCTCTGCTCGCCCGCATCGGCTGGCTGACCCTCGGCCTCGGGGTGCTGTTGCCGTGGCCGGTGCTCCCGTTGCTGGTGACCGCATGAGGGCCATCGTTCCGCTGACGCTGCTCATGGGTGTGCTGCACCTGTGGTCGCTCTTCCAGGGCGTCTCGAACCTCGTGGCGGTGCCGACGTTCTATGCGCAGGCCGGCCTGGCGGATTTCACACCGTGGTGGCTGCTCGTGCTCGGCGTGCTCGTGCCGGTGGTCGCGTTCACCGCGGCCGTCCTGCTGGGCAGGGGTCGCATCCTGTCGCATCGCGTCGTGCTGCTGGCGGTGTCGCTGGCGGCCGCGAATGCGTTCGTGCTGACGTCGGGGGCGCTCGGGCCGATCCTGCTGGCGTTCCAGGCTGGCTAGGCGATCGGCGCGGCCGCGAGCACGACGGCGAGGATGAGCCCGAGTTGCGCGACGTAGCGCGGCCAGAACGGGAACGCCGCGCGTCCGAACTTCTCGGGCCGGGATGCGGCGTACGCGTTCGCGGGGAACACGGCGATCAGGAACGCAACCAGCAGCGCCCCGACCACCCATCGCATCCATTCGGCCCCGATCAGCTGCCAGGGCAGCACCAGGCCGATGCCGCCCGCGATCTCGCACAGGCCGGTGAAGGCGACGAGGAACGCGGCGTGCGGGGCGAGCGCCGGCGGGATCATCGCGCGCATGGTGCGCCGCACGGGACCCATGAAATGCGAGATCCCCATGCCGAGGAACACCAGCGCGAGCACCGCTCGCAGCACCCACACGACGATGTCCACCCCTCATCGTCGCATGCCGTCATGCGGTCGGGAGGCTCGCGCGCGGTGCCCTAAACTGGGCGTTCTCGCCGCCGCCGACCCCGAAGGAACTCCGTGGCCAAGCCGGTCGTCTTGATCGCCGAACAGCTCTCTCCCGCCACTGTCGAAGCCCTCGGGCCCGATTTCGACATCCGCGAGGTCGACGGCACCGACCGTTCCGCACTGCTGGCGGCGCTGGCTGACGCGAGCGCCGTGCTGATCCGCTCGGCGACCCAGATCGACGCCGAGGCGATCGCCGCCGCACCGCAACTCAAGGTCGTCGCGCGTGCCGGCGTGGGGCTCGACAACGTCGACCTGGCCTCTGCGACCGCCGCGGGCGTCATGGTGGTGAACGCCCCCACCTCGAACATCATCAGCGCGGCCGAGCTGACCATCGGCCACATCCTGTCGCTCGCGCGGCACATCCCCGCCGCCCATGCCTCGCTGGCCGCGGGGGAGTGGAAGCGGTCGAAATACACCGGCACCGAGCTGTACGAGAAGACGATCGGCATCATCGGCCTCGGCCGCATCGGCGCCCTCATCGCCGCTCGCCTGCAGGCGTTCGGCATGGAGGTCATCGCGTACGACCCCTACGTGACGGCGGCGCGCGCTCAGCAGCTGGGCGTGCGGCTCGCCTCGCTCGACGAGCTGCTGGCCGAGGCGGATTTCATCAGCATCCACATGCCGAAGACGCCCGAGACCACGGGCATGATCAGCACGACGCAGCTGAAGGCGATGAAGAAGACCGCCTACATCGTCAACGTGGCGCGGGGCGGACTGATCGACGAGGCGGCCCTGGCTGCCGCGCTGAAAGCCGGCGAGATCGCCGGTGCCGGTGTCGACGTGTTCACCAGCGAACCGCCGACCGACGACGTGCTGACCAGCGCCCCCAACATCGTCGTCACGCCGCACCTCGGCGCGTCCACCGACGAGGCTCAAGAGAAGGCGGGCGTCTCGGTGGCGCGGTCGGTGCGTCTCGCTCTCGGGGGAGAACTGGTTCCCGACGCGGTCAACGTCGCGGGTGGTGCGATCGACCCGTTCGTGCGTCCGGGCATCGCCCTCGTCGAGAAGCTCGCGCAGGTGCTCGCCGCCGTCGCCGGTCACGGTGCTCTCACCGACCTCGAAGTCGACGTGCGCGGTGAGCTGGCCGCCTACGACGTCAGTGTCTACCGGCTGGCGGCTCTCAAGGGCTACTTCACCAACCAGGTGACCGAGAACGTCTCGTACGTCAACGCGCCGCTGCTGGCCGAGCAGCGCGGCATCGCGTCGAGCATCACCACGAACGAAGAGAGCAAGGACTATCGCAACACCACGAGCCTGAAGGGCGTGCTCGCCGACGGCACCACGGTGGAGGTGTCGGGCACCCTCTCGGGAACGAAGATGGTCGAGAAGATCATCGGCCTCAACGGGTACGACATCGAGGTGCCGCTCGCCGCCCATCACATCGTGATGTTCTACATCGACCGTCCGGGCATCATCGCCGTCTACGGCAAGGAGTTCGGCGAAGCCGGCATCAACATCGCCGGCATGCAGGTCGCGCGTCGCAGTGCCGGGGGCCAGGCACTCAGCATTCTCACCGTCGACTCGCCCGTCCCCGATGACGTGCTCGAACGCGTGCGCTCCGCGATCGATGCAGACGAACTGCGCGAGATCGACATCGTCGCGGGGTAGCCGTCCGTAGGGTGGAGGCATGACTCACCCTCAGGCGTACGCCGGTGGCGCGGTCACACCAAGCAACGGTCGGGTCGCTCTGACCCTCGCGATCATCACGGTGGTCGCCGGCGTCGGCCAACTGCTCGCGAGCCCGTTCGTATTCACACTGGCTGACCTGCCCGGCTTCGCCTACGGCGCGATCTCGGCCGGAACAACCGTTGCGCACACACTGCTGGCCGCCGCGACGCTCATCGTGGGCATCGCGACCGCACGCCGAGGCGCGCCCCTCCATGGAGGCGTCGCCATCGGCGTGGGCGGCTCCGGCGTGATTGCCGGCATCGCCGCACTGATCGGCTTCCCGCTCCTGAGCCTGCTACTGCAGGTGTAACCGCGGCTTACGGCAGCTCGGTGCCCGAGACTTTGGTGCTGCGCTCGTTGACGACGGTCTCGCCGCCAGGGGTGACGGTGCGCTCGGTGGTGACCGCGCGACGGCTGCGCGCCAGCAGCGCGACGCCGATGATCGTGATGACCACTCCGGCACCCATCAGCAGGTACCCGATCAGGTCGAGGTTGATCCAGTCGACGGTGACGTTGACCGCGAAGGTCAGGATCGCACCCACGACGAACAGAAAGATGCCTAGTCCAATA
>JBDTQN010000016.1:0-19893 GCA_039932215.1 Pseudolysinimonas sp.
GTCGCAGCCGAGTGGCTCGCCGACCTGGTCGCGATGGATGACGACGCCGACCGTGCGCTCACCGCCCTGCAGGAGTCGATCACGACCGCTGTGAGCACCCCCGGATTCCGCGGCTGCCCGTTCATCAACGCGGCCGCCGAATTCCCTGACCCCGCTCACCCCGTTCGCCGCGCCGTCGAAAGCCACCGCGAGTGGTACGTCGACGTGCTCGAGCAGCTCCTGCGCCGCATGGGCCACCCGATGTCGGGCGAGGCAGCCGACGACCTCATGCTCGCCCGCGACGGCGCTATGACCGGCGGATACGCCGGCGACCCGATCGCATCGACCACGGCACTTAACCGTGCGTTCGACCGCGTCGTGACCGAGGCACGCACCTCTCTCGCCGCCTGACGCGTCCCGCGACGGTTTCTGGGAGTCGCCTGGCGGTCTCCTGAGTGGAGCGATGCCACCGCTATGGTCGGAGGCGGCGCGGTTCTGGGCTGCGCCGGGGCCTACCCGGCCCCTGACGGAAGGAATCCCTCGTGGTCACCCTGTCCTGGCTTCTCGTCATCGGTCTTCTGGGCGCGATCCTCGCCCTGATCGATGGCATCATCCGTGTTCGCGGTCGTGGCGTCGCCATCGTCGCCGTGATCGAGATCATCGTCGCGGCGCTGTTCATTTTGTCCTTCTTCGTCGTCGTGCCATTCGGGTCGCTGGTGCTCGCCATCGCGACCCTGATCATCCTGGTCGTGCAGCTCGTCGTGCGCGGATCCACCCGCCGGTCGGGTGTCGGCCTCACGGTCGTCGCCATCGTGCTGGTGCTGATCTGGCTCGTGCTCGCCCAGGGATGGATCATCATCCCCGGCGTCAACGCCTGATTCACAGCGCTTTTTCGCGAGCCCCGCGGTCTTCGGATCGCGGGGCTCGCGTCTTTTCGCTCACAGGGTTCTCTCGGTCCACGTCATCCCGGGTGATGAGATCTGCTCGCTCACGGCTCCCTAGACTGACGCCATGCCGCAGCCCTGGAGCGACGAAGCCATCCGCCATCTGCTCGACGCGAGCACCTGTCCACGGTGCGATGTCGACGCCCTGCACGACCGCCGCTGCCTGAACTGCGGCGCCGATCTGCGCGGTGACATCGCCGATCGGCTGTGGGTCGCCTCCACTGCAGCGGTGTCGGCGCTGCGGGCCCGACAGAAGATCCTGGATGCGGTGCCGGTCGAGCCGGTCGAGGCACCTGACGCCATTCCGGTCCCTGTCGCCGCACCGGCCGCGGCCGCCTCGACCGCGTCGACGACCGTTCACGATGTCATGGCCGCCCCGGCTGTCGAACGCTCGAGCGCGACGGTGCAGTCGGTGCTGGCCGTCGCCGGTGCCGGGCTGTTCGCGGTCGCCGCGATCGTCTTCACGATCTTCAACCCCGAACTGACCGACCACGTGTTGCGCAGCATCATCGTCGGTGGCGTCGGCCTCGTCTTCTTGGCCGGTGCGTGGTTGCTCGCCCGCCGCGGCCTGCAGTTCTCGGCCGAGGCCGTCGGCGCGCTCGGCATGGTCTTCGTTGCTCTCGACGTCTACGCGCTGACCGAGCTCGCGCCGCCGGGCACCAGTGGATGGTGGTTCACCGCGGCCGGAACCCTGGTCAGCGCGGTCGTGATGGTCGTCGTCGCCGCCCTCGCGCGCATCCGCAGCTGGCTGCTTCTGGCTCTCGTCGCGCTGGCGTTCGTGCCGGCGATGGTGGGTTACGCGGCCTACGATTCGGGCTCGGGCATGTGGCCGATGGTGGCCGGGCACCTCGGGTCGGCTTTCCTGGTGCTGGCGCTTCTCGAGCTGGTACGCAGGCTGGCGCCGCGATTCGATTCCGTGCTCTCGGCAGAGCGCGTCACGCTCGTCGTGGTGCAGTTGGTCGCCGTGGCGACCGTGGTCATCCAGCTGCCGTTCACGGATGCGACGACGACTCAGCACTGGCTGGCGATCGCGGCAACGCTGGCGGCGATCGCGGTGCTGTCGACCTTCGCGACGCGGCATCTCATCGCACCGTTCTGGAGCTTCGTCGCGGGCGGCTTCGCCGTCAGCGCGGTCGCGGTTCTGCCGTTCGCGCTCGACCTCACCCAACCGGAGTGGTACCTCGCGCTGGTCCCGGCGGCCGCCGCGCTCGCCCTGATTGCGCTCGCCGCCGTTCCCACGCTGCGAACCATCTCCCGTCCGCTCCTCACCGCGGGCGTGCTGGTGATGGCGGCCGTCGCCACGATCACCACCGTGTTCTTCGGCGCCGGAATCGTCCTCTTCCGCGCGTTCTCGGTCGCACAAGCGTCGAACTACGGCCCCGAAGACGTGCTCGGCGACTCCAGTGGACTCGCCGTCGTGTTCGGCCTGGTGGCGGCAGCCATCGGGCTCGCCGTCTACGCCGCGCTCGGATCCAGGCGGGCGGGCGGGTTCGCCGTCGGCTTCCGGATCGCGGGGGCTGCGGCGGTCTCGCTGCTCATGCTCGGCGGCCTGGCATTCGCGTCGTGGTCACAGTGGCAGCCCATCGCGCAGGTCTCGATCGCCGTTGGGCTGGCGCTCGTCGTCGCTCTGCTGCTTCTGTTCGTGCCGGTGATCCGCACCGCTCCCCTGGCGCTGCGCGTGCCCGCCATCGTCGGAGCACACCTCGCGCTGGTGCTCGGTGCACTGCTGTCGTGGACCGATTCCCCACTCACCGTGCCGGCCGGCGTCGCGATCGTGGGTGTGCTGATCGCCGTCGCGGCGACGGTGCGCACGGCCGACCACCCGATTCACGTCGGCGTCGGATACGTCTACGCGCTGGTGCTCGTTGCCCGCGCCCTCGACCTGACCGATGTGTTCAGCACGGTGGCGGTGTTCTCGCTGACGACGTCGATCGGCGCCGTCGGTGCGATCGCCGCGACGCTGATCCGGCGCCTGCGCGCGCCCGCGTGGTACGCGGTTCTCGCCGTCACCGCCGTGCCCTTCCTCATCGGGGTCGGCATCGTCGTCGTCGACCGCAGCGGCTGGGCCGCCCTCTCGAGCGGGCTCATCTTCCTGCTGGCGCTGACGCTTCTGCTGACTCGCCGACCCGGCCTCAACATCGGACTGCGTGCCGTCTCAGCGGGCCTGCTGGTGCCCACGCTGGCCGTGGTGGTCACGAACCTGGCAGCGCAGTTCCTGGAGCAGAGCGGCTCTCCCGTCGCGCTGCCCGTGATCGCCGTCATCGTCGCCGGGGTGCTGCCGAGCACCGCGCTGATCCGCGCCGGTCTGGTGAAGCACGGGCTCCCCGAGCGCGAAGCGTCGGTCGCTCGCATCTGGATCGAGGGCTCGGCGCTGCTCACCGGCGCGATCGCCGTGGTCCTGGCCCTCGTGCGCCAGGCCGCCGGACTCGACACCTCGTTCATCGTGCTCGTCGTGCTCGGCCTCGGAGCCGCGGCCGCCGCCATCTGGGGCAAGCGACGCTATGGATGGTGGGTCGCCTTCGCGAGCTTCACGGGTGCGCTGTGGTGCATCTGGGCTCTGCAGGGCGTCACGCTGATCGAGCCGTACCTGCTGCCGCCCGCCCTCGCCCTCGCTGTCATCGGCGTGATCGTCACCGCGCGGGGTGCCCGTGGCATCCCGCTGTTCGCGGTGGGCCTCGCCGTCTCGGTGGTTCCGGTGCTCGGCATCCTCGCCGTCGTCGGTTCGGGCGATGATGCGACGGTCCCGTGGCGCGCATATGCCCTGCTCGCCGCCGCCTGGGTGTTCCTGCTCATCGGAACCCTGATCGGCCGCGGAAAGCTCGCCTGGATGAAGCGTCTGGTCGTGCTGCGGCTTCCCACGCTCGTCGCCGCCATCGTCGCCGGTTCAGCCGGCACCATCCAGGCCCTCCGGTTCGGCCTCGGGCTCGACGAACTCCCCATTGACTCGATCGGTCTGCTGATCTCCCTCGCTTTCGGGGTGGCCGGCGCCCTGGCGGCGGGCGGTGCTGCCCGCGCCCTGATCGACGACGCCGCTCCGACGTCGTGGATCGCACGCAGCCGCTGGCTGTACGCACCCGCCGTCGCGTACGTGGCCATCTCGTCCTGGACTGCCCGGCCTGGCCACTTCGACTGGGTGTCGATCTGGACGTTGTGGGGGCTCATGCTCGCCCTGCTGGTCTTCATGGTCGTCATCGTGGTGCGCGCACGTCGTGCAGCGACCACGTTGCCGCCGGTCTGGTTCGTGTTCGCCCTCGCTTTCGTGACAGCGATCGTCGGCTGGAGCGCCCGCGACCTGCGGGTCGAGGTGTTCTCGGTGCCGCTCGGCCTGTTCCTGCTCGGGGCCGGGGTGATCGCGATGCGCGGAACGCGCGAAACGGTCGCCGCGGCGAACAGCTGGCCGGTCGGACACGGCGGTTCGTGGCGCCTGCTTGGCCCCGGGATCGGGGTGCTGTTCCTGGCTTCGGTACTGGCGAGCGGCACCGATCCGACCATCTGGCGAGCGATCGGGGTGATCGCGGCGGCATTGCTGTCGATTCTGGTCGGTGCGCAGCTCAAGCTGGCCGCGCCGTTCATCCTGGGCATCATCGTGCTGCCGGTCGAGAACATCGTGGTGTTCGCGGTGCAGATCGTGCGCGGTGTCGACTCGATCCCGTGGTGGATCACGCTCGCGATCGTCGGCGCCGTGCTGCTGATCATCGCCGTCACGTACGAGCGCCGCAGTGGCGCTGACAACTCGGTCACCGCGAGGTTGCGCGACTTGAAGTAGATCGGCCATTGCTCCGGTCGCACGCCCAGACCTAGAATCCGACGAATCGACGTTCGGTGAGGAGGGTGCGTGAGGGTCCTCCAGCGCAGTGCACTGCCGGTGATGCTTGCTCTAATTCTCGCCGGCTGCTCGCCGACCTCGTCCGATTCCGCGACACCCCCCGAGGCAGAGGCCACGGACGCGACAACCGCCGCCGAAGCAGAAGCACTCGTCGGTACCTACTCGGTGGAGTACCGCACCACAGAGAGCGACTTCCAAGCGATCACCGACGAGGTGGTGGAACGCGACGGCGAGGTGACGGGATCCTGCAGCGGGAGCCCGTGTGACCTGGCGTACACGATCCAAGTGAAGGCCGCCGACGGTTCGACGACCAGTGGAACCACCGACGTCACCTTCGACGGAACCGCCTATCACGGCATCCAGGTCTCGTCGTTCCCTTGTGACGGACTGACCAGTCTCACCACGGTCGAAGGCGGTCTCGAGTACACCTCCGAGACGACGATCACCCCCTCCTCCATGGTCGTCGAGGATGGCCGAAACGTGGTGGAGTCGTTCGACGTCGTCACGGTCGAGCGCAACGAGATCACCTCGGCCGGTCGGGACGCTGGCTGCCTCAAGATCAACTTCTCGGGGACCGATCCCTATGTGACAAACGCCACGACAGTCGGTGTCGGGACTCGTCGGCCGTAATGTCCACTCAAAATGCGGCCACCCAGTCCCGAGGCGCCGGAATCTGCTTGATCGTGGCCGCTGTCGCATTGGTGTTGGCAAGCGTTGCCGAGTTTGCGCCGGGCGACATCCGAGGTGACGGCGACAACCCGGCAGACGGCCTCGAGTATCTGCACGTCGCATCCCGCTTCTACGCCTACTCCGGCGCGGCGTTCGTCGCGGGTGGTGCGGCCCTCGTCACCGGCGTCATCGGCATGGCACTCGCGGTCCTGCGCAGTCGCCTGTCGCTCCCCTACGCGTCGGCTTCGGCCTTCGGGGTGCTCGCGGGCGGCTTCCTCGTGCTCAACGGTCTGCTTCGGTTGCAAGCGACGGGAACGGTTCAGCACATCGCTGGGCTCCGGGCCAGCTGGGGCGAATCGGCCTACCTAGTCGTTCAAATTGCGGGAACGCAGGGGGCCCTGTCGGCAGCGGTGGTATCCATCGCCGGGTGGTTGCTCGCGACAGCGATACTCGCGTGGCGCCGGCGGGTCGGATGGCTGGTTGTCGTCGGCGTGCCGCCCTTCGCCCTGTTCCTTCTCTACATCGTCGACGTGGTCGTGCCCGACTGGGAGTTCCCGGACGGCCTGTTCCTTGTATATATCGGCGCAATCACGATCGGGCTTCCGCTCGGCCTCGCCCTTGCAGGCTTGGCGCTGCTACTGCCGGGCATGCGTGACCGGCTCGGCTCTGTGCCAAGTGGTAGGGCGGGACGTTTGGCACTTCGACAGAGCAGCACGGGCGGCAAGGCTGAGCAGGACGCCGCAACCTGAAGCTCCGTTTGCCAGAGCCACCGCGTGGTGTCTGAATCCGGGCGCTCGGGCGGGGGGAAGACTTAGATGGTTGTTCACCGAATGTCTCCGCCTGACGGCGAGAGCGTACCCGGACCAGATGCAGGCGAGATGCATCTGTTGCGGCCGCTGGCAAAGCGCTGGATGGCTTCCGTGGAACGTGCTGCCGGGGGGATACCGCGACCGCGGGACCACCCTCAGGTCCACGCCCGAGGTCGCGACAGTGATCGGGTCCTGATCGTCGGGGCCGGGCTCGCGGCGGGGTGGGGCGTCGTGACACACGAGTTGGCGCTTCCGGGAGCCGTCTCGCGCGCGCTGTCGGCGCTGACCGGCAGGGGGAACGTCGTCGACCTGAAGACTGAGACCGACATGACAATCAGCGACGCCATCGGACAAGTCGCCGAATGGGAGCTCGCGAAGTATGACGCGATCATCATCTGTCTCGGAATCGCAGAATCCCTCCTGCTGATGAGAAGGCGTGTGTGGCGGAGTCAGGTGCGCGTGCTGCTCGCGAGCATTCAGTCGAGTGCCCCGGCGCGCACCCAGATCCTCCTCGTCGGAATCCCTTCCATCAGGTCCACGCCGTTGCTCGATGCCACACTCGGAAGTCTCGCGAACCGGCACGCCACCGCGATGAACAACGAGAGCAAGATCCTCTGTGCGGGCATGCCGGACGCGCACTTCGTCGAGCTGTCGAAAATCGTCGCGCCCGCGATCACCTCGGGATGGGGGTGGGCGAGTGCGACCTACACCAAGTGGGGAAACGAGCTTGCGCTCAGCCTCCGCGACGAACTCAAACTCGCCGAACACCGCACCCGCACACCCGGACCACACCCGAAGTCCGCACCCACAAGCGAAGCGACACGACAGGCCGCCGTCGACCGGCTGGGCGCCGGAACGGAAGGCCGCGACGCTCGCCTGACGGACCTCATGACCCACGCGCGCCGCGTCTTCGGAGTCGAGACGGCCATGGTGACCCTGCTCGACCGCGACTCCCTTGTCACCCTCGCGCGCTCCGGGAGAACCGTCGATCGCGTCGCGCGCAAGCACTCCATCTGCGACGTGGCGATCGGGTCCCCTGACGCCACCATCGTGTGGGACGCCCAACACGATTCCCGGCTCGACGGTTGCACGCTCGGGCCGGAGGACTCCGCTGCTGACTTCTACGCAGGCTTTCCAGTCGAGTCCCCGACTGGGGAGCGACTGGGCGTCCTGTCCCTCTTCGACTCCCACAGCAGGAACCAAGAAGACGGGATCGACCTCGATCTGTTTCGCGAACTCGCGCTCATGGTTCAGGCAGAACTTCGCCCCGGCTTCGGTGACCTCCCGCCCGCAAAGCGGATCGCGTAAGTAGGGCGGACGGGACTTGAACCCGTGACCGACGGATTATGAGTCCGCTGCTCTAACCAGCTGAGCTACCGCCCCGTGACTGAAACCCTAGAGTCTCAGACGCCAGGGACGGTTATCGACTCGGTGACCGGGTCGGTGACCTTCTCACCGCGGTACAGGGCCTCGAAGATGTCGAGCGTGCGGCTGATGTCGTGGGCCTCCACCGTCTTCAGCGCACCCTTCTTCAGGCGGGTGAGCTCGGCGGGCGAAGCCTTCAGCACCTTCTCTAGGTAGCCGGCGAACGCATCCACGTCGCCCGGTTCGTAGAGGTACCCGTTGACGTCGGGGTGCACCAGGTGCGGCAGCGCCATGGCGTTCGCCGCGACGACGGGCAGACCGGATGCCAGCGCCTCCATGGTTGCAATGCTCTGCAGTTCGGCGCGAGAGGGCATGCCGAACACGGTCGTGCGCGTCAGTGCTGCACGCAGCTCGTCGTAGCTGACCTTGCCGTAGAAGGTGGTGCGGTCGTCGACCTTCAGCGCGCGCGCCTTGGCTTCGAGCTGGCGGCGCAGCTCGCCGTCGCCGACGATCTGCACCTTCACATCGAGCGCCGGGTCGAGCTTCGTGACCGCCTCGAGCAGCTCTTCGACATGCTTCTCTTCGTCGAGGCGTCCGAGGAACGTGATGATGTTCTCGGTGCGCGGCGAGAAGTCGGCCGTGTACAGCGACGAGTCGATCCCGCACGAGATGGCGTGCACATTCGGGATGCCGGTGGCCTTCTCGAAGAAGTCGGCCGCGCGTCGCGTCGGGGCGGTGACCTCGTCGGCTTTCAGGAACCAGTGACGCGCGGATCCCCACTGGATCTTGATCAGCCAGCCGAGCATGAAGTGCGGCAGGATGCGCACGTGCTGCACGATGTTCTCGGGCATCGTGTGGTTCGTGCCGATGAGGCGGATACCGTGCTTGACCGCCGACGTCGCCAGCCCACGACCGGCGATGATGTGCGACTGAAAGTGGATGGCATCCGGCTTGAACTCGCGGGTGATCTTTTCGGCGTTCGCCTTCACGCGCCACGGCAGCATGAAGCGCAGCCACGGATGCGGGTACCAGCGCCAGCTGTAGATGCGGTGCACCGTGACCTTTTCGCCGACATGGTCCTCGACGAACGTGCCGACCTGGCCCTTTTTGGCCGGGGCCATCACATGGACGTCGTGGCCGCGGCCGACGAGGCCCGCCGCCAGGGCGCGGGCGAAGGTGGCTGATCCGTTCACGTCGGGCGAGAAGGTGTCGCCTCCGATGAGGATGCGCAAGGGCTGGCGCGAAGGTTTCGCGTCGGTCACTGAGTATGGCCCTTCGTTCGGTCGCCGCGTGCCCGAGGCTGAGAGGCACGCTGGATCGCCTCGCCGACCACCTCGGCCACGGCCTCTTCGACGACGTTGCCGTCGTGATAGGTCTGCGGGTGGTGTTTGGCGAGCTGGAACACACCGTAGATGGCAATCGCCGCCGCCACCACCCAGATGAACAACGCCCAGAGCGGCACCTCGGCGGCCTCGCCGAGCACGACGATGCCGATCGCCACCGCGACCAGCGGGTCGACGACGGTGAGACCGGCGATCACCAGGTCGGGCGAACCGACCGAGTAGGCGGTCTGCACGAAGTAGGCGCCGAGCGTCGCCGCAAGGATCATGCCGACGATGCACACGATCGTCAGCCACTCGAACGATCCGCCACCGGTCACGCCCGCGATCTCGTTGCCGACGCGGTTGATCACGACCTTCGCCAGCGTCGCGACGAAGCCGTACAGAACACCCGCTGCCAAGATGTAAAAGATCGCGCTCGCCCGCTTGCGGAAGTAGGCGAATGCCAGCGCGAGAGCCACGAGAACGACGGCCAAGATGATCAGGATGACGATCAGCTGAAGGCGCTCGACAACCGTCTCTTTGGCGAAGATCGCCGCGATCGTGACGAACATCGCGATGCCCGCGACGCAGAGCACGATCGCGCGGATCGCTGGTGACGCGAGTTTCACCTTCGACACCCGCGCGTTCACGAGCGCCGTGATGACGAGCGCGACGACCCCGAGCGGCTGCACCACGATCAGGGGCGCGAAGGTGAGGCTGGTGAGCTGCATCAGAATCGCGAGGATGAGCAGAACGCTGCCAAGCACCCACCACATGCTGGATGCCAGCCGCAGCAGCTGACGGACGCTGAGGCCGGCCTTGTGGCCGGAGCCGTGTTTCTGCTCGACCAGTTCGACGCCCTTGTGCTGAAACTGGGCGCCCAGGGCGAGGAAAACGCCCCCGACCAGTGCGATGACGATCCCGATCGGGGCCATCCCACCGATCACGCTGTTCAAGCTCGGGATGTCGAGAGGCACCCGATGAATCTACCCGGTGCGCCCCGGATATCCTTGCCAAATGGCCGTCCGACCGATCCTCATCACGGGCGACCCCGTCCTCCATTCCCGCGCCGCTGAGGTCGGAGAAATCGACGACGACGTCCGCGCTCTGGTGGGCGACATGGAAGAGACGATGGCTGCCGCACCGGGCGTCGGCCTCGCCGCTCCGCAGGTCGGAGTGCCGCTGCGCATCTTCGTCTGGAACTGGTCTGACGGCGACGGCATCGAGCACCGCGGCACCGCGATCAACCCGGAACTGTGGATCAGCCCACTGCCCGTCGGCGACCCCGATGACGAAGCCGAATCAGAAGGATGCCTGTCGATCCCGGGCGAGCGTTTCGCCCTCCGCCGGGCCGAACTCGCGGTGCTGCGCGCGACCGACATCGCAGGCAACGGGTTCCGGGTCGAGGCCAGCGGCTGGCTGGCGCGCATCTTCCAGCACGAGTACGACCACCTCGACGGGGTGCTCTACGCCGACCGCCTCATCGAGCCGCTGCACAAGGCCGCGCTCAAGGCGGCGAAGAAGCGCGGATGGGGTACGCCGGGGAATGCCTGGATGCCCGGGGAAGATCACCTGGAGGACTGATCGGTCCTCGCGGTTGTACCCCTCGGTGACTTATCATCTAGCAACCCCCTGAGCAGTCCCCCCGACGAGTCGAGTTCCGCGATGACGGTTGCGCCAACCTCTCGGCGCGCCCGCACGCGCCGCATCATCTCGGGCGTTCTGGCCGGGCTGCTCGCTGTCGGCGGCGGTACAGCGCTCGTTCTCACGGCGACCCAGGCCGCCTACGCGACGAACCCGCTGACGAACGACATCCTCGAGGGCACGCCGATCACCCACTCGCCGTTCCTGTTCGTGGGCACGGCAGATCCCGGCGACCCGATCACCGTCAACTCCGGCGGCTTCGGCCCCGACTGCAACGCGATCACCGACGGCGCGGGCGACTGGACGTGCAACCTCGTTCTCACCGCGAGTTCCGACCTCACGGTCATCACCGCGAGCCGACCCGATGATGGCACGCCCGCGCAGGACTCGGAGGGATGGGAGTACTCCATCGCCCTCCCGGTGACGATCACCGAGAATCAACCCGGCGCATTCCTGACGAACAATTCGGCTGCGCCGATCACCGGAACGGGCGCGTGGCCGACGGCGGCGATGACGGTCACGGTCAACGCCATTCCGGCGGCCTGCGCCCCAGCCGATGGCGCAGGCAACTGGAGCTGCGTCCCGCCAGTGCTTCCGCAGGGCACCTATCCGATCTCGGCACGGCAGACCGTGGGAGCGGCGTCGAGCGACCCCGTGCTGAGTTCGTATGTGCTCGACACGTCGACGTTCATCCCGCGATTCGACTACCCGTTCGACAGCACACTGTTCCCTGCGGACGTCGACACCAGCGATACCACCCCGCTCGTCGGCGGTGGCCCGGGCGACGCAGAGCCGGGTGCCACGGTGACCGTCGACGCGGACGACGTCGGCGCGGCACCGCCTGCCCACCCGCTCGGTGGTGGCGGCACCTTCTGGTGCAGTGCCATCGCCGACGGCGCCGGCGCGTGGTCGTGCACAGGCGCGTCGTTGACCATCAACCGGTACTGGATGTTCGGGTCGACTCAGACGGACCTTGCCGGCAACAGCACGGGCAGCCCCGACGACGAATTCGCCATCCACATCCTTCCGCCGCCACTGGCGCCGGTGGTCAACTATCCGACGCCCGGCGCGGGCGAGCTCTCGCCGATCGTCGCGTTCGGCACCATCGACCCGCTGACGACCACGTCGGTCCGCATCCGCGAGGGCGCGACCGATCTGTGTGGCGTGATCATCCCGGCCGGTGCGAACTGGGCCTGCCCGGGCGTCGCCCTCGCGCCCGGCTCACACCTGCTGTCGTTCGACGCGTACGACACGTACGGCACATTCAGCACCACCGACGTCACCGTCGAATCGTGGGCGCAACCGACGATCGTCACACCCCCGAACGGCTCGAGCACCAGCGCCTCGACCGTTCACGTCACCGGGTCCGCGCCGATCGGCTCCGACCTGCAGGTGCGCCTGAACGGCAACCCGATCTGCAACATCATCCCGGCGACGGCCAGCTACGACTGTGTGACTCCGCTGCTTGCGGTTCCGTTCGGGCACGCACTCGAGGTGGACTACACAGATCCACAGGGCACGTCCTCCGCCACGATCGTGACTGGTTTCACCACCGTCCCGACACTGCCGGCCCCCGTTTTCACCGCGCCAAACCTCGGCTACCAGAGCCAGAACAAGGTCGTGCACGTCGCCATGACGATCGCGCCCGAGGGAACGGTCTACGTGCGCGAGGGCGCCACCGATCTGTGCGCTCCGACGCCGATCGCGGTGGCCGTGTTCTCGTGCAACACGATCCCGCTCTCGGTCGGCTCGCACGTGATCACGATCTCGCAGACCGACCAGTACGGCGTGTTCTCCGCGTCGGCGCAACGGGTCATCACGATCCTGCCCACCCCTGCCCTTCCGCTTTCCATGAAGGTGTTCGGCTTCAGCATCACCGTGATGAACCCGGACGGCAGCCCCCTCGACCCCGCCGGGCTCGGCACCGGCGATCCGGTCACCATCGTCGCGACCGGAGTGCCGCCGGGAACGCGACTGCTGACCGAGATCCACTCGACGCCGATTCAGTTGGGCACCGAGACCGTCGGTCAGAACGGCACCATGCGCCTGACGACCGTCGTGCCGGTCGTGCCTCCGGGACCGCATGAGATCGTCGTCACCGCGACCGGGCCGGGCTACTTCCCCGCCGCTGTCAGCCATCCCGTCGCCGTGCACGGCTTGAAGGTGATCACGAACGCCGAGGTCGTCAAGCAGCTCGGCGAACCCGATGACGCGAAAGAGCTCGGCACCCCCGCCGACGACGCGACCGGGACCGGGGGCGCCAGCGCCCCGGGCGGCTCGAACGCCCACGGCTTCGACGACCCCACCGTCTTCGGTTCGAGCGTCGTCAGCCCCTACGACTCCCCGGCGCACGGCTTCGCCCTGAGCCCGGCCGGCCTGGTGCTCAGCGGCTCGATCGCGATCGCGTTCCTCCTGCTCGTGGGACTGCCCGCCGAGCTGCTCGAGTCCACGATCCGCAGCAACTACGACCGGGCCTTCGGCTCGCTGGCACGCCTGCGGCGCCGCGTGGGCAGGATGCTGGCACCGGTCGCGCGCATCCTCGCGAAGCCATGGGTGGGCAGCGGGCTGACGATCCTGGCCTCCGCGATCCTGCTCGGGTTCGCCGACCCCGACTTCGGCTTCAACGGCTCGTCGGTGCGTCTCGTGCTGGCGATGATCCTGGCGGTCGTGGCGATCAACATCGGCATCTCGGTGGTCGTGATGCGGGTTGCACGTCGTGCATTCGACGTGACCTCCTTGCTCAGGCCGATGCCCGCGGCACTCGGCATCGTCGCGATCTCGGTGATCGTGTCGCGACTGGCCGGCATCTCGCCCGGATTCCTGTTCGGCATCGTGTTGGGCATCGCGTACGCGCGCGAGCTGAGGTTGCGCGATGAGGCCCGCCTGGGCGTGCTCGGGGTCGGGCTCACGATCGGGGCGGGACTCATCGCCTGGCTGGGCTATGGGCTGGCGAGTGCCGTCGCATCCGGCCAGGGGTTCGTGAACAACCTGGTCATCGAGACGCTTGCCGCGATCACCCTCGAAGCCCTCGGCACCCTGGTCATCGCGCTGCTGCCCATCGAGTTCCTCGACGGGCGCACCATCTTCCGATGGTCGAAGCTCGCATGGCTCGGTCTGTACGCCGTGACCGCCCTGGTGTTCCTCTTCGTCGTGGTGCCGCTCAGCGACAACTGGGGCACCATGTCGGCACCCATCTTCGGCTGGGGCACGCTGTTCGCCGTCTTCGCGGCGGTTGCGATCGTCACCTGGGCCGTCTTCCGGCGCCGGGCGCGTGCGACTACGCCATCCAGCCCAGAAGCCGCAAAACCGCGGCAACGACGGCGGCGCTGAGCACGACAACGATGAACGGGGCGCGCAGCACCAGCAGCAGCGCGGCGACTCCGACCGCGGGGACACGCGCGTCGAGCACGATCTGATGATCTCGCTCGATCGTCTGCGTGACGACGAGCGCCGACAGCAGCGCGACGGTGAGCAGGGTCGCGACCCGAGACGGGCCGGGGCGTTCCATGAACGAGGGCGGCACCAGGTATCCGGCCAATTTCAGCACCAGCACGATCAGCGACGCGAGCAGGATGGCATTCCAGATCGTCACGTCGTCGCCGCCTTGGGTGCGAGCCAGTCGGTGACCCCGACGACGAGCGCGACGAGCGCAGCGGCCAGCACCGGAAGGCCAGGCGGCAGCCACGGGATGAGCACGGCCGCCACGACGGCGGCGGCGATCGCGACCACGATGGGCTGACGTGCGCGAAGGCGGGGCCAGAGTAGGCCCAGGAATGCTGCTGCCGCGGCAGCATCCAGACCATACATGCGAACGTCACCGACCAGGTCGCCCAGCAGCGCCCCGATGAACGTCGTCAGATTCCAGCCGACGTAGATGATCGCTCCGGTCACCCAGAACCCGACCCGCTGCCCGCGCAGCGTCGGCTGAGCGGTCGAAACGGCGGTGGTCTCGTCGATCGTCCACTGGGCGGCGAGCAACTTGCGCCACCAGGGACCACCGATGATCGGCGACATGCGCATCGAGTAGAGCGAGTTGCGCACGCCGAGCAGGGCGGCGCCGGTGATGGCGGCGGGGCCGGCTGCGACTCCGCCCGAGGCGAGCACGCCGATGAGGGCGAATTGCGAGCCGCCCGAGAACATGAAGAGGCTGAGTACGCAGGTCTGCCAGACATCCAGACCGGATGCGACGGCGAGCGCCCCGAACGAGACACCGTAGGCGGCGACCGCGAGACCAACCGCGAGACTGGCGCGCACCGCCGCGGAGGTGTCGGTGCTGGCCACGCACCGAGGCTATAACGGCGAAAGGCCCCGCCCCCGCGAGGGGACGAGGCCACTTCGTGCCGCGTGGACTACCGCTGCGGCGGCTGCGGAACGCTGGCGCGCAGCACCTCGAGGCGAGCGCGGTACTCCTTCTCGTCGATGTCGCCCTGCGCGAAGCGCTCGGCGAGCGTCGACTCGGCCGTGCGTGCGGCCTGCGCCTGAGCCCAGGGGCCGTAGTGGCCGTGGCCGTAGGCGCCCCACATGGCGCGGCGACGTCGTCCGAAGATCGCGAAGAGGATCGCGACGACGAGGATCCAGAACAGCGGGATGAGGAAGAACAGCCACGGGCCGGGTCCGAACGGATGCACGGCGGCGGTGGCCAGGGCGAGGGAGGTGAACACGGTTGTCCTTTGTCTATCGGGTCGGGATCCGGTTGGAACCCGATGACTCAAGACTCCCCGCGAGCGCTCCGGCGCGAATCTGCTGCGCGGATGCACTCGGGTACTCCCTGGGGAGCAGCCGGACGGGAGCGCCTACTCCGTCGGGGACGACATGTCTCCCCTCACATGCTCGGGATCAGCGGCACGGTAGCGCTCATCCCGAATGAACGAACCACCTCGAGGCCGTGGGGCGGCACGGTCGCGCCAGAAGGCTGAGCGACTATTCCGCGCGTCCGGGGGCGACGAGGCCGGACTCGTAGGCGACCACGACGAGCTGCACGCGGTCGCGCGCCAATAGCTTCGACATGATGCGCGAGACGTGGGTCTTCGCGGTCAGGGGGCTGAGGAACAGCGACGTGCCGATCTCTTCGTTGTTGAGGCCCTGACCCACGAGCGTCAGCACCTCTTTCTCGCGATCGGTCAGCGCCGCGAGACGCGTGTCGTCGGGCGCATCGCGAAGCGACCCGGCGACGCGTTCGAGCAGCCGCTTGGTGACGCGCGGGCTGAGCAGAGCGTCACCCGCCGCGACGACGTGGATGGCGCGGATCAGCTCGACCGGCTCCGTGTCTTTCACGAGAAACCCGCTCGCCCCCGCACGGATCGCCTGCGCGACGTACTCGTCGAGTTCGAACGTGGTCACGACCACCACGTGAGTGCCGTTGAGGGCCGGATCGGCGACGATCTGCTCGGTCGCCCACAGGCCGTCGCCGTCGGGCATGCGGATGTCCATCAGCACGACGTCGGGCTTCTCGCGGGTGACGAGGCTGACCGCCTCGCGCCCGGTGCCGGCCTCGCCGACGACCTCGATATCCGGTTCGGCCTCGAGCAGGCTGCGGAACCCGCCGCGGATGAGCTGCTGGTCGTCGGCCAGGGCGACTCTGATCATGCCGGCCCGCTTCCTGAAATCGGTATGGCCATCTTCACTTCGAAACCGCCGTCGACGGGGCCGGCGCTCAGGTGGCCGCCGAGCAGTTCGGCCCGCTCGCGCATGCCCAGCAGCCCGCGGCCACCCGACTCGTTCGCTGTCTCGCCCCGGCCGTCATCGCGCACCGAGACCAGGTACGTGCCGCCATCGCGCTCCAGTGTCACGTCGACCCGCGTGGCTCCGGTCGCATGGCGCCCGACGTTCGTGAGCGACTCCTGCACGACCCGGTACATCGCCAACTGTGCCTGCGCCGGGACCTCGGAATGGGCGAGGCGGTCCTCGAGGTGCACGTTCAGGCTCGATGACGACGCCAGCGCTGGCAGGCGGTCGAGGTCGGGCTCCGGCACGAGGGGGGCGTCACCCGCGGCGCCCTCCGCGCGCAGCATCCCGAGCACGGAGCGGACCTCGTCGAGCGCGGACTTGCTGGTGTCTTTGATACTGGCCAACGCATCCCGAGCCTTGTCGGGTTGCTTGTCCATCAGGTGCAGACCGACGCCCGCCTGCACATTGATCTGGCTCAGCGAGTGAGCCAGCACGTCGTGCAGTTCGCGGGCGATACGCACGCGTTCGGCCTGCACTGTACTGACCCGGCGTTCCGACGCGAGTCGCCGGTACTCTTTCACCCGTTCGCGGCGGCTGCGCAGCCCCTCGCCCACGCCGAAGACGATCAGAATGCCGAGGGTCGTGCCGGCGATGCGGAACGGCGTCCACTCCGCACGCCCGAACACGCTGGCGATAGTGATCGACGCGATCCAGCACACTCCGATCGACACCCACGCCCAGATGCGGGCATCGCGCACCACCGCGCTCAGAATCGCGAACGCGAGCGCCACGTACGGCGGCCCGCCACGCTCGTTGACGAACAGATCGAGAGAGGCGGCCAAGGCCGCGATGGCGACCACGGGCCCCGGGAAGCGTCGCGCGCCAATCAGCACCAGCGGACCGATGACAGCGATCAGGATGCTGAGAGCCGTCTCGCGGGGAGCCAGACCCGAGAGGCGCGAGACGACGATCGCCGCCGGCACCTGCAACGCGAACGAGATGATGACCGGAAGCCACAGGGTCGCCCAGCGCGGGAAGCGCCACTCGGGCGGACCCTCGGGCCCCCACCATCCCTGACCGTGCCAGTCGGGGCTGTGCCGCTGCGCCCACGGCGCATGCATGTAACGAGGCCCCGGCATGCGTCGATGCTACGGCCGGGTGGGCGGCCACCGCGTCCTCCCGTGGGAGTAACGCGGCGGGGCGGGCACAATGGGGCAATGGCCGTCGTGATCGCGTTTCTGGCGAACATCGCGATCGCGATCGCGAAGTCGGTCGTCGCGCTGCTGACCGGGTCGGCCTCGATCCTGGCCGAGGCGATCCACTCGTGGGCCGACGCGGGCAACGAGGTGTTCCTGCTGATCGCCGATCGCAAGGGCGAACGCGAACGGGATGCCGACCATCCGACCGGGTACGGACGCGACGCCTACGTGTGGTCGCTCTTCGCTGCCGTCGGTGTCTTCACCGTGGGAGCGGTGCTCTCGATCGTGACGGGTGTGCACGAACTCCTCGAGCCCGAACCCGTCACCGACTACACCGCCGCCTACATCGTGCTGGGCATCGCGTTCCTGCTCGAAGGCTTCTCGCTCGCGCAGTCGACGCGGCAGGCGAAGAAGACCGCGCAGCGGTACCAGCGCAACACCCTCGACTACGTGATCAACGGGTCGGATCCGACGCTGCGTGCGGTGATCGCCGAGGATACGGCCGCGCTGGCCGGCCTCGCGATCGCCGCCGCCAGCATCCTGCTGCACCAGGTGACCGGCAACCCGGTGTTCGACGCCGTCGGGTCGCTGCTGATCGGCGTGCTGCTCGGGTTCGTCGCCGTATTGCTGATCGGTCGCAACCGGCGGTTCCTGATCGGGGCGTCACCCCCGCCGGTCGTGCGTGCTCGCGTGATCGCCGCTCTGCTCGCCCACCACGAGATCGAACGGGTGACCTACCTGCACCTCGAGTTCATCGGGGTCGGGCGGCTGTTCCTGGTCGCGGCGGTCGACCTGACCGGCAACGACCGCGAAGAGCAACTGGCCGAGCGGCTGCGGCGCCTCGACGAAGAGCTCGAAACCGACGACGTGATCTCGCGCGTCGTGCTGACGCTCTCGGTGAAGTCGGCGCCGTCGATCACGCAGTGACGAGCGGCGGCGGATGAAGCTCCCCGACTTGGACTCGAACCAAGAACCTATCGATTAACAGTCGATTGCTCTGCCAATTGAGCTATCGGGGATCGCTGTGAAAACAGCCTCGCAAGACTATCAAAACTTGGGAGCGCGTCCGACCGGGGCGAGACAGGTCGGCGAGGGCGCGGCGACCGGTTCGCCCACCGGGGTCAGGATGCCATCCGCGCCGAGACGGAACGACGCGATCGTGTTCGACAGCTGGTTCGCGACGTGCACGAACTCGCCGTCGACGACGAGGTGCCGCGGCCAGTCGCCCCCGCTCGGTGCCCACGCGACCGGCGCGACAGCGTCGCCGACCTCGAGTGTCGCGACGCGGTTCGAGCCGCGCACCCCGGCCACGATGAAGCGACCGTCTGCCGAGAGAGCGAGACCGGATGCCTGATCGGCTCCCTGCGTGGCTCCGGGCAGTGCGACGATCTGCACGATCTCGAACGTGTCGCCCATCGGCTCGAGCAGCAGCAACTCGCAGCTCCACTCCCCCAGCAACGCGATCCGTCCGTCGGGCAGGGTCAGCAGATCACGGGGCCCCGTGCCGGGCGGCAGCGCCAGCTCGTCGACCCGGTGGAGCGATTCGTCGACGACGTGATGCACGTACAGACGGTCGGTACCAAGATCGAGCGTCAACACGGTGTCGCCGAGCACGAGGACGTGGTGCGCGTGTGGCCCGTCCTGAGCGGGCAGAGGGCCGTGCTCGGCGTCCCCGTGTAGAGCACCGGCGGGCGTCCAGATCGTCCCGTCGCCGTAGCACGCGACGATCGGCAGCCCGTGAGCGACGGCGACGTGGCACGGCCACGTGCCGACGATGTGGTGCGCCACCGGCAGAAGTCGCTCACCCGATAGCTCGAGCTCGACGAGAGCACCGGCGCCCTCGAGTGCGGCGAAGACCCGCGCGCCGTCCACGGTGATCCACGACGGCGAATCGAGCTCGGCGGCGAGCGGGCCCACCTCGAAACGCCCGTCGGCGTGCGAGCGGCCCCACAGCATCCCGAGCCCGGTGCCGTTCATGTCGGGGCCGTAGCCCCCGATCAGATAATCGGTCACACAGGTGCGCGATTGTGGGCGCGGTGCCGCGATCCCGGACCGGAGAGGCTGATCGACTCGGCGAGGTGCTCGACATAGGGATGCAGCGGATTCGCGAGCACCTCGTCGACCTGACCGAGCCCGACGATCATGCCGCCCTGCATGACCGCGATCTGCTCGGTCATGGTGCGAAGCTCCCGGATGTCGTGGCCGATCACCAGCGCCGAGAACGCGCGCTCGCGCTGCAGGTCGGCGATGACCGTGAGGATGCGACCGCGCACGAGCACGTCGACACCCATGGTCGGGTCATCGGCGACCAGCAGCGTCGGCTCGAGGATGAGCGCACGGGCGAGCGCGACGCGCTGACGCTGCCCGCGGCTGAGTTCGTGCGGGAACTTGTTCATCACCGCGAGCGGAAGCCGCACCGCGTCGATCAGGGTCGCCACGGCGGCACCCGCCTCGAGACGGTCGAACTTG
>JBDTQN010000017.1:0-19201 GCA_039932215.1 Pseudolysinimonas sp.
TGCCCCAGCTGTCCGGGCGCGGGCTCGGCCACACCGGCGGCACCCTCGACAAGCTGGAGTCGATCCCCGGCTGGCGCGCGAAGCTCTCGAACGAGGAGTTCATGTCGCAGCTGGACAGCGTCGGCGCCGTGATCTGCGCCGCCGGCTCGGGCCTCGCCCCCGCCGACGGCAAGCTCTACGCGCTGCGCGACATCACCGGCACCGTCGAGGCGATCCCGCTGATCGCCTCGTCGATCATGAGCAAGAAGATCGCCGAGGGTACGGCGGCCCTGGTTCTGGATGTGAAGTTCGGCTCGGGCGCGTTCATGCAAGACCCGGCGCGGTCGCGTGAGCTCGCCGAGACCATGGTGGCGCTGGGCACGGATGCCGGAGTCGCCACCCGCGCTCTGCTCACCAACATGAACGTGCCGCTCGGGCTCGCGATCGGCAACGCCAACGAGGTGCGCGAATCGGTCGAGGTGCTCGCCGGGGGCGGCCCGGCCGATGTGGTCGAGCTGACCGTCGCGTTGGCGCGCGAGATGCTCGAGCTCGCCGGCGTGCCAGATGCCGACGTCGAGGGTGCGCTCAAGGACGGTCGGGCGATGGACACCTGGCGGGCGATGATCTCTGCGCAAGGCGGGGACCCCGATGCCGCATTGCCGACCCCCTCGGAGACGCACGTCGTCACGGCGGACCGGGACGGCATCCTGATCAAACAGGAGGCACTGCCGTTTGGCATCGCCGCCTGGCGGCTTGGCGCCGGACGTGCACGCAAGGAGGATCCGGTGCAGCATTCGGCCGGCATTGACCTGCACGTGAAGCCGGGTCGGGCCGTCAAGAAGGGCGACCCGCTGTTCACGATGGGCACCGAGGAGCCGGAGCGGTTCGCGCGTGCGCTCGAGGCGCTCGAGGGCGCGTGGGAGATCGGCGACGAGGGCTCCGAGGTGCACGATGGCGGACCGTTGATCGCGGGGCGGATCGGCTGACCCATGGGGATGATGGCGGTCTTCGCGATGTTCGCGATCTTCCTGGCCGTGATCGGCGTGATGCTGCTGATCTTCGTCGGCACCGGGATCCCGCTGCTGGTGCTCGGCATCCGGCGGCGCTCGGGCCATCGGTCCCGTAAGTCGAAGATCGCGATGATCGTGCTCGGGATTGTGTGGGGGTTTACCACGCTGCTACTGCTCGCGATCGCGCTGTCCTTCTTCCTCCCCCCCGAGTGGTTCTACCCGGCGCCAGGTACTACCGGGAACTGACCGGCTCACCGATCCTTTCCAAGGCGTCGACGACCAGGGCCCAGAAGCGGGCGTGGTCGAGGTCGAAGACGACCTGGGTGGTCACCTCGGGGCCGGCCGGTTCGCGCAGGTCGACGACGGTCATGCCGAGGGTGAGCCCGCCGCTCAGCTCGACGTCGATCGGCGCGCGGACGGTGCGCATCAGGGTCGGGTCGATCACGTAGGCGACGGCGCACGGGTCGTGGACGGGCGGGTAGTCGAAACCCTGCGCGTCTTGGTAGCTGTGGGCGAAGAAGACCATCAACTCGTCGACGAAGCGTGCGGGGGCGGTGCCGACGGCCTGGATTGCCGCGATCACCTCGGGAGTGGCGAGCGCCTGGTGGGTGAGGTCGAGCCCGACCATGGTGACCAACCACGGCTCGTTGAAGACGATCGAGGCCGCCTCGGGGTCGATCACGATGTTGAACTCGGCGACCGCGCTCCAGTTGCCGACGTGGGCGCCGCCGCCCATCAGCACGACCTCGCGCACCCGACCGACGATCGCGGGTTCGAGGCGCACGGCCAGCGCGAGGTTGGTCAGCGCTCCGGTCGCGACGAGGGTGATCTCGCCCGGCTCGGACGCCATGATCGTGTCGACCAGGAACTGCGCCGCCGGACGCGGGTCGAGTTCGAGCTGCGGCTCGGGCAGCACCGGACCGTCGAGACCGGACGCGCCGTGGATACTCTCGGCCGTCTCGATCTGACGCACGAGGGGGCGGGCAGAACCGCGCGCGATGGGGACGCCCGTGATGCCCAGCACACGGGCAACGGAGAGCGCGTTGTAGGTGGTGCGCTCGATCGTGGCGTTGCCCATGACGGTCGTGATGCCGACCAGGTCGATGTCGGGGTTGCCGTGGGCGAGCACAAGGGCGACGGCGTCGTCGTGACCGGGATCGCAGTCGAGGATGATCTTGCGGGGCATGAGGCTGATCATTTCACGTTCCATATATGAAATCCACCTTCACATGTGAAAAGATACGGGCATGGCCCCATCCTCTGACGACACTCTCGCTGCCCGCGGCGCCGCCCGCGTCGACTGGATCCGCTCCCGCATGCCGCTGCTCGCGCACACCCGCGCCGACTTTGCGGCGTCGCATCCGTTCGAGGGTCGCCGCATCGGCATGTCGCTGCACCTCGAGCCGAAGACCGCGGTGCTGCTCGAGACGTTGCAGGCCGGAGGGGCCGAGGTGGTCGCGACCGGCAACCACGGTTCGACCCAGGACGACATCGTCGCCTACCTCCGTTCGACCGGTATGACCGTGTTCGGGGCGCGCGACGACACGCTCGACCAGCATCACGCGAACGTCTTGTCGGTTCTGGATGCTGCGCCCGACATCCTGCTCGACAACGGCGCCGATCTGGCCGCCGGCATCGTCGCGCGGGGGACCGCGGCGACGCTGATCGGCGGCACCGAAGAGACGACGTCGGGCGGCGATCGGCTGCGGGGCGAGCTGGCCGGCGCGGTGCCGTTCCCGGTGATCGTGATCAACGACTCGCTGTTGAAGGCGATCGGCGAGAACAAGCACGCGGTCGGACAGTCGGTGGTCGAGAGTTTCATGCGCATCACGAATCTGATGGTTCCCGGCCGCCGTTTCGTGGTCGCCGGCTACGGCTGGTGCGGCCGGGGCGTCGCGCACTATCTGCGACAGCTGGGCGGCAAAGTCGCTGTCGTCGAGGTCGACGAGCTCAAGGCCTTCGAGGCGGCACTCGACGGGTTCCGGGTATCGAGCATCGACGACCTCGCCGGCTGGGGCGAGGTCTTCATCACGGCGACCGGCCACGCCGACATCCTGACCGCGCCGTTCTTCGCGGCGGTGGCCGACGGCGCGGTGCTGGCGAACTGCGGGCACTTTCCGTGGGAGATCGACGTCGCGGCCCTGAAGGCCGACGCCACCGCGGTGACCCGCCTCGACGATGCGATCGAGCGCATCGACCTTGCCGACGGACGGCACGTGGTGCTGCTCGCCGAGGGCCGCATGATGAACCTGGCCGGGCGTGAGCCGAAGGGCAACTCGCTCGAGTCGATGGATCTCGGGTTTCTGCTGCAGTGCTTGTCGCTCGAGCGGGTGGCGGTGGATGCGGCGGGGCTTCGAGCGGGCGCGCAGCCGGTTCCCGACGACATCGATCGCGATATCGCCCGGCGGATGCTCGCCGCGATGGGTGCGGACCGCTAGTGGCCGAGTACTCGGTCCCGGCGCTCGACAAGGCGTTCGACGTGCTCGACCTGCTGGCCTCCCGCAGCGAGGGCATGAGCCAGACCGAGATCGCCGAGGCGACCGGGTGGAGCGTGTCGCAGCTGTTCCGGGTGCTGACAACGCTCGAGAACCGCGGGTGGGTGATGCGCGAGGCCGGCCTGTATTCGTTCTCGATGGCCGCGTTCGACCTGGCACACCGGCATCCGCCGCTGCGGGGCGTGCTGGTCGCGGCGACGGCGCCCCTGCGCGAGCTGTCGCGGCGAGTGTCGCAGTCGTGCAACCTCAGTGTGCTCGACATGGGGTCGGTGCGGGTGATCGCGCAGGTCGAGAGCCCGGCCGACTTCGGGTACCGGGTGCGGGTCGGGGCGCTGTTCGACATCGAGAGCGCCACCGGCGTTGCGCTGACGACGGGCGAAGCGGTGCGCAGGGACGACCCGCTGCAGCCCGGAATCACCGATCTCGTCGTGCCCGTGCTCGCCACGGACGGCTCTGTTCGCGCCGCGGTGACCGTGCCGTACGTGGCCACGAGCTTCAGTGTCGTCGCGGCCGACGACGTGCTCATGCACGCACGCATCGCCGCCTCAGCTATCTCCGATAAATTGGCGGGATGAGCGACACCGCCGTCAAAGATATCGACGCCACGCTTCCGGGTTCCCGGACGCCGATCCGCGATCTTCCCAAAGTCTCGTTGCACGACCACCTCGACGGGGGGCTGCGCCCGCAGACCATCATCGAGCTCGCCGAACCGCTGGGCATCGAGGTGCCGGCGACCGAGGCGGGTGCGCTCGCGACCTGGTTCGCGCAGCAGTCCGACAGCGGCAACCTGGTCGAGTACCTGAAGACCTTCGACGTCACCATCTCGGTGATGCAGACTCGTGAGGGTCTCGTGCGCGTCGCCCGCGACTTCGTCGAAGATCTGGTCTCCGACGGCGTCGTGTATGGCGAGATCCGTTGGGCGCCCGAGCAGCACCTCACGCGCGGTCTCACGCTCGACGAGACGGTCGAGGCGGTGCAGGAGGGCATCGACGAGGCGGTGGATGCGGCAGCCACGGCCGGTCATGAGATCGCCGTCGGCCAGCTCCTGAGCGCGATGCGCCACCTCGAGCGCGGCACCGAGATCGCCCAGCTGGCGCTGCGCCATCGCGACCGCGGGGTCGTGGGCTTCGACATCGCCGGACCCGAGGCAGGTTTTCCGGCGGCTCGGCAGCGTGAGGCGTTCGACCTGCTGCAGAGCGAGTGGTTCCCGGTCACGGTGCACGCGGGGGAGGCTGACGGGCTCGAGAGTATCCGCGGCGCTCTGATCGACGGCCACGCGGTGCGTCTGGGCCACGGGGTGCGCATCGCCGAAGACATCACCCTCGAGGGCGAAGACGACGAGGCGCAGTTCGTGACCCTCGGTCGGCTCGCGCAGTGGGTGAAGGATCGCGGGGTCACTCTGGAGTGCAGCCCGAGCTCGAACCTGCAGACCGGCGCGTTCGCCGCGTGGGGCGACACCATGGCGGACCATCCCTTCGACATGCTCTACCAACTCGGATTCCGGGTGACGGTGAACACCGACAACCGCCTGATGAGTGCCACGACCCTGACCAAGGAGATCGGCATCCTGGCGGACACGTTCGGGTACGACATCGATGACGTGCTCGCCTTCCAGTTGAACGCGGCCGACGCGGCGTTCTTGCCACGGGAGGACCGCGAGGCCCTGATCGAGCGCATCGCCGAAGGCTTCGGCGCGAACTGATGACCCTTCCCCCGCTGGCCGACGAGGGCGTGCAGCTCGGCGCGACCGCCGCCGACTGGCGCGCCGCTGTCGGTCTCGCGGGCGCCGCGCTCGCGCGTACCGGGGCGGCCGAGGCGGCCTACACGGGCGAGATGATCCGCATGATCGACGAGCACGGACCCTACGTCGTCATCGCCCCCGGACTCGCGCTCGCGCACGCGCGACCCGGACCCGAGGTGCTGACCGACGGGCTGTCGGTCGTCACGCTCGCGTCTCCGGTGAACTTCGGCCACCCCTACAACGACCCGGTGAGCGTCGTGGTCGGGCTCGCGGCCGGCTACGCGACACACCTGTCGGTGGTCGCCGCGTTGGCGAACGTCTTCAACGATTCGGATGCGGTCGAGCGCCTGGCCGCAGCGACGGGCGCCGCGGAGGTGCGCGAGATCTTGGGCGCGCCCGAGGGCTACCCGAGCGAACCGATGGATGCCGCGTGAAGATCGTGGCGATCGGCGGCGCCGGCATCGGCACTAGCGGCATCTTGAAGGTCAACGCGGAACGGGTGCTGCAACGCCTGGGTATCGACGCAACGGTCGTCGCGTGCGACCTCGACTCGCTCGCGGCCGAAGCCGATGACGCGCAGGTGATTCTCACCAGCCCACAATTCATCACCGCGATCGGGCAGACCTTCGCCGACGTGATTGTGGTGCAGAACTACTTCGACACCGAAGAACTTAGCGAGAAGTTGAAGCGCTCGCTGGGTTAGCCCTCGAGCAGCTCCCGCATCCCGGCGTCGAGCGCCGCCACCGTCGCGTCGGCCGCCGCGAGTCTCTCCGTCGCTGACCCGTCCGTCGACCACGCGTCGAGGTAGCACTTGAGTTTCGGCTCGGTACCCGACGGCCGCACGATGACGCGCCCGCCGTCGAACCGGTAGCGCAGGATGTCGTTCGGCGGGAACTCCGCGAAGCCTTCTGCGAAGTCCTCCACAGCCTCGACCCTGAGGCCGCCGACCACAGTCGGCGGAGTCGACCGCAATCGCTCCATCGTCTCGGGGATGATCGACAGGTCGGCGACGCGGATCGAGATCTGCGACGACGCGTATCCCCCGAACTGCTCAGCGAAAGAGGCCAGATGCTGTTGATACGAGACCCCTGACGCCTTCAGCGCCGCGAACTCCTCAAGCACGGCGACGGCGGCCGAGATGCCGTCTTTATCTCGCACCTTCGCCGGATCGACCAGGTATCCCAGTGCCTCCTCATAGCCGAAGACGAGGCCGGGTACGCGCGAGATCCACTTGAAGCCGGTGAGCGTCTCGACCCAGGCGAGACCGGATGCCGCGGCTACGGCGCCGAGGGCGGGAGACGAGACCAGCGAGCAGGCCAGGGTGCCTGAAGCGCCCGACGAACGTGCCGCACGCCAGCCGAGCAACCAGCCCACCTCGTTGCCCGAGAGCCGACGCCAGCCGCCGTCTTCCTTCACGCCGACGGCGACGCGATCGGCGTCGGGGTCGTTCGCGATCACGAGGTCGGCGTCCACGTCGGCGGCGAGCGCGAGGGCGAGGTCCATCGCGCCCGGTTCCTCCGGGTTCGGGAATGACACGGTCGGAAAGTCAGGGTCGGGTTTCGCCTGAGCGGGCACCACGTGCATGTCGGGGTAGCCGGCATCGGCGAACACGGCGCGCGCGGTCTCGAGGCCGACGCCGTGCATCGGCGTGTACACGTACCGCAGCGAGGCCGCGGGCGCGCCGGGGCGGGCGACCTGCGCGGTCGCGGCGCGGTAGGCGTCCACGACGCCCTCGCGGGCCATCGCGTACCCGGTCGACCGCGGCAGGTCGGCGACCGACCCGCGCGCAACGGCGAGGATCGCCGCCTGGATCTCAGCATCCGCCGGTGGCACGATCTGCGACCCGCCATCGCCGCCCCCGAGGTACACCTTGTAGCCGTTGTCAGCCGCCGGGTTGTGCGAGGCGGTCACCATGACACCGGCCGACGCCCGGAGGTGCCGCACCGCGAAAGCCAGCACGGGGGTGGGCAGCAGACGCGGCAGCAGCGTCGCCTGCACACCGGCCGCGTGCATCAGCTCGGCGGTGTCGCGCGCGAACACGGCCGAATTGTGGCGACCGTCGTACCCGATGACGACCGTCGGGTTCGGCTCCCGTGTCAGCAGGTAGGCGGCAA
Source organism: Pseudolysinimonas sp. (assembly GCA_039932215.1). Taxonomy (GTDB): domain Bacteria; phylum Actinomycetota; class Actinomycetes; order Actinomycetales; family Microbacteriaceae; genus JBDSKH01. The sequence continues at coordinate 7,340 of JBDTQN010000017.1, forward strand.
GACCCGCAGCGGCCTGCGCCACCAGAACCCGGTTCATGCGGGTCGGGCCGGCACCTAACTCGCCGCGCAGCCCCGCTGTGCCGAAGTCGAGCCGCCCATCGAACCGGGCGGTCAGGTCGGCGACCGCCTCGGGGGCGCCCGTGTCTGCCCGGGCGACCAGCGCATCCAGTTCGGCTCGTGTCGTCGGGTCGGGGTCCTGCGCCATCCACGATCGAGCCAGAGCGGTCGCCGCGTCGAGCGGCGGCAATGGCGTCGTCACCTAGAGCTCCGCCACGATCTTCGCCAGCAGGCCCCCGAGCACCGATTCGGCATCCTTGCCGGCCTGGATGACCTCGCCGTGCGACAGTGGCTCCTTCGAGATGCCCGCGGCGAGGTTCGTGATCAGCGACATGCCGAGAATCTCCATCCCCGCCTCGCGCGCCGCGATCGCCTCGAGCGCGGTCGACATCCCGACGATGTGGCCACCGATGGTCTTCGCCATCTGCACCTCGGCCGGCGTCTCGTAGTGCGGCCCGCGGAACTGCACGTACACGCCCTCGTCGAGGGTCGCATCCACCGTTCGGGCGAGGTCGCGCAGGCGCGTGGCGTACAGATCGGTGAGGTCGATGAACGTCGCGCCCTCGAGCGGCGAGTCGGCGGTGAGATTGATGTGGTCGCTGATCAGCGTCGGGTGCCCCGGCCGCCAGATCTCTTTGATGCCGCCCGCGCCATTGGTCAGAATCATCGTCGTCGCGCCGGCTGCGGCTGCCGTGCGCACCGAATGCACCACGCGCCGCACCCCGTGACCTTCGTAGTAGTGCGTGCGAGCACCGATGACGAGGGCGCGCTTTCCGCTCGGCAACAGGATGCTGCGCAGCGTCCCCGAGTGACCGACCACCTTCGAGGCGCTGAAGCCCACGATCTCGGTCGCCGGAACGGTCGCCGTGGTCTCGCCGATCAGCTCTGCCGCCTGACCCCAGCCCGAGCCGAGGGTCAGCGCGATGTCGTGCTTCTCGACGCCAGTGGCCGCGGCGAGCTGTGCCGCCGCCTGCTTCGCGATCTCGAACGGATCGGCCGAAGGGTCATCGAGGGGATTCGGGGCAGGCGTCGTCGTCGGCATCACAACACTCTAAAGCGGCAGAATGGTCTGCATGGCCTACGAGTTCGAACGCACCCATCGGCTCGCGGTCCTGGGCGGGGGTCCCGGCGGGTATGAGGCGGCGCTGACCGGCGCACAGCTCGGGGCCGAGGTGACACTCGTCGAACGCACCGGGGTCGGCGGTGCCGCTGTGCTGACCGACGTTGTCCCGTCGAAGACCCTCATCGCAACCGCGGAGGCCGCCACCTCGGTGGGGGAGGCCGCAGACCTGGGCGTGCAGTTCTTCACTCGCAACGACGCCGGGCGCGCCGTGAAACCCGAGGTCGCCGTCAATCTCGGTGCCGTCAACCAGCGACTGCTGCTGCTCGCCCGCCAGCAGTCCGAAGACATGAAGTCGCAGCTGCTGCGCGCCGGCGTGCGCATCCTCACCGGCGACGGGCGCCTCGACGGACCGAACCGCCTGGTCGTCTCGACCGGCAGGGGCAAGTCGCGCACCGACTTCGACGAGATCGACGCCGACACCCTCGTCGTGTCTGTGGGGGCCAGCCCCCGCATCCTGCCGACCGCCAAGCCTGACGGCAAACGCATCTTCACCTGGACCCAGCTGTATGACCTCGACGAGGTCCCCGAGCACATGATCGTCGTCGGGTCGGGTGTGACCGGCGCCGAGTTCGCATCGGCCTACCTGGCCCTCGGCTCGAAGGTCACCCTGGTGTCGTCCCGCGAGCAGGTGCTGCCCGGCGAAGACGCCGACGCCGCGCAGGTGATCGGAGAGGTGTTCCGCCGCAACGGCATGCAGGTGCTGAACCAGAGCCGTGCCCAGTCGGTCGAGCGTCAGGGCGACGGCGTGATCGTGACGCTCGCCGACGGGCGCACCGTCGAGGGCTCGCACGCGCTCATGGCGGTCGGCTCTGTGCCGAACACCACGGGCATCGGGCTCGAGGAGGCCGGCGTGCAGTTGGCAGAGTCCGGCCACATCCGCGTCAACCGGGTCGCACGCACGTCGATGCCGTCGATCTATGCGGCGGGGGACTGCAGCGACTTCCTGCCGCTGGCATCCGTCGCCTCGATGCAGGGGCGCACCGCCGTCTTCCACGCCCTCGGAGATGCCGTCTCCCCGACCGAGCAGCGCAACGTGACGTCGAACATCTTCACGCAGCCTGAGGTGGCGACTGTCGGCTGGTCGCAGAAGCAGATCGAAGACGGGATCGCGCAGGGCGAGATCTACAAGCTGCCGCTGGCCTCGAACCCGCGGGCCAAGATGATGGGTCTGAAAGACGGTTTCGTGAAGATCTTCGCCCGCACCGGCTCGGGCACGGTCATCGGCGGTGTCGTGGTGGCCCCGAAGGCGTCCGATCTGATCCTGCCGATCGCGCTCGCGGTCGAGCACCGGCTCACGGTCGACCAGCTAGCGCGGGCGTTCTCGGTCTACCCGTCGCTGTCGGGCGCGATCACCGACGCGGCGCGCGCGATGCACATCGTCGGCTGAACCTCTCCACCCCCCCCCCTCCCCCCTCCCCCCCCTCCGCCCAATTCAGGAGCCTTCGTGCCGAGAGGTGCGGTTGGGGCGCGAAGTTCCTCGCACGCCACTCCGGTCACGGAAAGTCCTGAGTTAACCGGTCGCTCCCAGCCGGGCGATCGCAGCGGAGTGCCGAGTTCGGTGACACGGTCGACCACACGGAGCGCGCATCGGACACCCTCGACAGGTGAACGCCGCCGTCGGGATCGCACGTGCATACGGCGGCATCGCTACTCGCGCCCAGATGATCGAGCACGGCGCCTCACCGGGTGATATCGCTGACGCCGTGCGGCACGGTGCGCTCGAACGACTGCGCCGCGGTCACTACGCCGCGCGGAACGCACCGGCGCCAGCCCGACTCGCGGTGACCGTGGGCGGACGGCTGGCCGGCGTCAGCGCGGCAGCGACGTACGGCCTCTGGGCGGGAGTCGACGCGCGCATCCATGTTGCGGTGCCGCCCAACGCCTCACGCCTTCGGTCGCCGCCGGCCGCCGCCCCCATCGTGCTCCACTGGATCGACCACGTCATCGGACCGCACTGCTGGCGCACAACACCCGAGGACACACTTCGGCACGTGGTCAGGTGGTCAGAAACCGAGACCGCGATCGCCTGCCTCGACACCGCCATGGAAACGTGGCGCTGGACGTCCGCCGATCTGCAGCGGATCTTCGCCGGACGCCCCGCAGCCGATCGGCTGCTTGCGTGGCGGGCACGTCCGGGGAGCGGCTCAGGGTGTGAGTCGATCGTTCGTCAGAGACTGCTTGCGATGGGGGTGCGGGTCGCGCAGCAGGTCAACATCGCGGGGGTCGGACGTGTCGACATGATGGTCCCGCGCACTCGGCTCGTGATCGAGATCGACGGGTTCGAGCACCACGGCACGCGACGCGCATTCGAGGAAGACCGGCGCCGCGACGCCGAACTCGCCCGACGGGGCTACGTCGTCGTGCGCCTCACCTACCGGCAGATCACGAGCGACTGGGCACGGTGCCGGGGCGCGCTGCTCGCGGCCCTCTCCGAATTCAGGAACGGCTGAGGTTCGAGGGGAACATGTCGACTGCCCGCGCGACGGGCACAACATCCACCCCACATCTTCCTGAATTGGGACGGGACGGGGCGGGACGGGACGGGACGGGACGGGGCGAGGAAGGGAGCGGCGAGCCGCTAGTCCTCGATCGCGAGCAGCTGGTGCCCGGCCGAGACCGTGGTGCCGACTTTGGCGTCGAGCTTCGTGATCGTGCCGTCGCGGTGCGCGGTGAGGGGCTGTTCCATCTTCATCGCCTCGAGCACGACGATGAGGTCGCCCTTGACGACCTTGTCGCCCTCGGCCACCGCGACCTTCACGATCGTGGCCTGCATCGGGCTCTTGACGGCATTGCCGGTCGCGGCCACGGCGACCCCTCCGCCCGCACGGCGGCGGGGGGCGGGGGCGTTCGAGACCGATCCGGATGACGGGAGCAGCTTGGTGGGCAACGAGACCGCAACGCGCTTGCCTTCGACTTCGACGACGACGCTGTGCCGCTTCTCGGCCGGTCCGGACTCGGGCAGCATGCCGCCCCACGGCTCGAGGTCGTTGACGAACTCGGTCTCGATCCAGCGGGTGTAGACGCCGAAGTGGCCGTCTGCGGCGACGAACGCGGGTTCGCGCACCACCTTGCGGTGGAACGGCAGCACGGTCGGCAGACCGGCGACCTCGAACTCGTCGAGGGCGCGGCGCGCGCGCTCGAGGGCGTCGGCCCGGTTCGACCCGGTGACGATGAGCTTCGCGAGCAGTGAGTCGAAGGCGCCCGAGATGACGTCTCCGGTGGTGACGCCCGAGTCGACGCGCACGCCCGGTCCGCCGGGGAAGCGCAGCACGTTGACCGGTCCGGGCATCGGCAAGAAGTTGCGCCCCGGGTCTTCGCCGTTGATGCGGAACTCGATCGAGTGCCCGTGCGTCACCGGGTCGCCGTAGTCGAGCGTGCCGCCTTCGGCGATGCGGAACTGTTCGCGCACCAGGTCGATGCCGGTGACCTCTTCAGAGACGGGGTGCTCGACCTGAAGCCGCGTGTTGACCTCGAGGAACGAGACGGTGCCGTCTTTGCCGATGAGGAACTCGCAGGTGCCGGCGCCGACGTAGCCGACCTCTTTCAGAATCGCCTTCGACGAGGTGTACAGCAGTGCGACCTGCTCGTCGGTGAGGAACGGCGCGGGCGCCTCTTCGACGAGCTTCTGGTGCCGGCGCTGCAGCGAGCAGTCGCGGGTCGACACGACGACGACGTTGCCGGCCGCGTCGGCCAGGCACTGGGTCTCGACGTGGCGCGGTTCATCGAGGTACTTCTCGACGAAGCATTCGCCGCGCCCGAAGGCGGCTATGGCCTCGCGGGTCGCCGACTCGAACAGCTCGGGGACCTCTTCGCGGGTGCGGGCCACCTTCAGCCCGCGTCCGCCGCCGCCGAACGCCGCCTTGATCGCGACGGGGAGGCCGACCTCGTCGACGAACGCGAGCACCTCGTCGGCGTCTTTGACCGGGTTCAAGGTGCCGGGGGCGAGCGGCGCGCCCACCTTCTCGGCCACGTGGCGGGCCGACACTTTGTCGCCGAGGCGCTCGATGGAATCGGGGGACGGCCCGATCCAGATGAGACCGGCGTCGATGACCGCACGGGCGAAGTCGGCGTTCTCGGCCAGGAACCCGTACCCCGGGTGAACCGCATTCGCCCCCGAGCGGCGGGCGATGGAGAGCAGCTTCTCGATCACGAGGTAGGTCTCGGCGCTGGTCGTGCCGTCGAGCGCGTAGGCCTCGTCGGCGAGCTTGACGTGCCGGGCGTCGCGGTCCTGGTCGGCGTAGACGGCGACCGAGCCAATACCGGAATCGCGAGCGGCGCGGATGACACGCACGGCGATCTCGCCCCGATTCGCGATCAGAACCTTCGTGATTCGGGTGGCCATCCATCCACCCTATGGGGTGTGGTGTGGCCGATCTTTGTCGCAGGGCTACAGATCAGGATGCCAACCGCTGTAGGCGGTCGCTAGCGGTTCCAGAGGTCGGTCCATTCGATTCCGAGCTCGCGCACCAGCGTGCGCAGCAGCGGCACGCTCAGCCCGACGACCGCGTGCGGATCGCCCTCGACGCCCGTGATGAACCCGGCGCCCTTCGAGTCGATCGTGAATGCGCCCGCGACCTCGAGCGGCTCGCCGGTGGCGATGTAGGCGTCGATCTCGGCGTCAGATATGTCGGAAGCGAAGTGCACGGTGGCCGCTGCGGCGGCACCGACGGCACGGCCGGCGATTCCGCCGCGCAGGTCGATGAGCCAGTGCCCAGAGTGGAGCGTGCCCGCGCGTCCGCGCTGCGCGTGCCAGCGTTCGCGGGCGACTTCGGGCAGGTGCGGTTTGCCGTAGACCTCCCCGTCGAGCTCGAACGCCGAGTCGCCGCCGAGGATGAGCCCGTCGAACTCGGCATCCGACGCGGCGACCGCTTCGGCTTTGAGCCGGGCGAGCAGCATCACCATCTCGGCGGGCGTGAGCGCTCCGGCTCCGGCGACGGCGGCCTCTTCGTCGACGTGGGAGGGCACCGCGACCGGCTCGATGCCGACGGCGCGCAGCGTCGCGAGCCGCGCGGGAGAGGTCGACGCCAGGTAGAGCCGCACCGCGCCTCCTAAGCTCGACGGAGTGGGTGACATGCGGGGCCGCGACGTCGAACTCGACGCTACCAACATCGCGCACGGCGGCATCAGCGTGGCGCGGCTCGACGGGCGGGTGGTGTTCGTCTCCGACGCGATCCCGGGCGAGCGCGTCGTCGCGCGGGTCACCGACGACGACAAGCCAACGTTCTGGCGGGCCGACACGGTGCGCGTGCTCGAGCCCAGCATCCATCGCCGACCCCACCCGTGGGCTGAAGCCGCGCTCGATCGCGACCCCGCGGCACGTGCGGGTGGCGCGGAGTTCGGCCACATCGCCCTCCCGCATCAGCGCGAACTGAAGCAGCAGGTGCTGCGTGAGGCGCTGGCGCGGTTCGGCGGGGTGGAGCGCGACACGGTCGTCGAACCGTTGCCGGGCGCAGACGACGGCACCGGATGGCGCACCCGCGTGCGCCTGCACGTGAGCGACGACGGGGTGGTCGGCCCGTATGCCGCCCGGTCGCACACCGTGGTGCCGGTCACCGACCTGCCGCTCGCCGTGGACGAGCTGCGCGAGATTGCCCCCCTGAGCGAGCGGTTTGACGCGAAGACCGACCACATCGACCTGCTCTCGCCGGCGCTCGGCGGTGTGCGCATGATCGTCGGCACCCAGACCCGCAGTGTGGTGCGAGAGGTGGTCGGGAACCGAGAGTTCCTGGTCGACGACTCGGGTTTCTGGCAGGTGCATCGCCACGCGGCCGAGACACTGAGCGCGGCAGTGGGCGGAGCGATCGATGATCAGCTGTTCGATCCGAAGGCGGCCAACCTTGACCTGTACGGCGGGGTCGGCCTGCTCGCCGCCGCCGTCGGCGACCGATTCGGGCCGGCGACGCGCATCACCAGCGTCGAGTCGGACGCACGCGCCACCGAGCACGCCGCGGAAAACCTCGCCGACTGGATCGGCGCCTCGACCGCCACCGCCCGCACCGAGCACTGGGTGCGCTCGCTCGCGACCGCATCCCCGTCGGAACGCGCCCGGCTCTCTGCCGCGACCGTCGTGCTCGACCCGCCCCGCGCGGGCGCGGGTCGAGCGGTCGTCGACGCGCTCGCCGCCGTCTCGCCCGCTCAGATCGTCTACGTCGCCTGCGACCCGGTCGCCTTCGCCCGCGATGTCGGCTTGTTCGCCGCCCACGGCTACCGGCTCGAGGGTCTGCGGGCGTTCGACCTCTTCCCCATGACCCACCATGTCGAGGCGGTGGGTCACCTCGTTCGCGAGAACCCCGCGCGGTAGCATGTGGCAAGGCGGTCCGCCGCCCGAAGATGTGGGGGAAGACGGGATGAGCGTGGTGACGATCCAGCAGACGCCTGACGCGGCGGTTCCGACGAAGGCGGTGCGTGTCGCGGTCGTCGATGACCACGAGTCCGTTCGCCTCGGCCTGAAGGCCGCGTTCGCCGACGAGGGGTACGACGTCGTGCTCGTTGCCGCCGGTGTGCCCGAACTGATCGCCGGACTGGCCGGGCGCGAGGTCGATGTCACGGTGCTCGACCTGTCGCTCGGCGACGGGTCCAGCGTCACCGAGAACGTGAAGCAGGTGCAGGCCGCGGGCTCCGCCGTGCTGGTGCACAGCATTGCCGACCGGGTCGCCCTGGTGCGCGAGGCCCTCGCCGCCGGCGCAGCGGGTGTCATCCCGAAGTCGTCGGCCACCCAGACCGTCATCGCTGCCGCGGCCACAGTGGCACGCGGCGAGGTTCTGAACAATCTCGAGTGGGCCAGCGCGATTGATGCCGATCGCGATTTCGCGAAGGCTCAGCTCGGCCGACGCGAACGTGAGATTTTGCACCTGTATGCCTCGGGCCTTCCGCTCAAACTCGCCGCGGAGCAACTGGGCATCGGCTACTCCACCGCGCGCGAATACCTCGACCGCATCCGAGTGAAGTACGTCGAGGTGGGTCGACCCGCACCGACGAAGGTCGATCTGCTGCGCCGCGCGGTCGAGGACGGGATCCTGCCGGGACTCGACCCCGACGGCGGTGATGGCCACTAGCGGCCCGGTCCTTGCGGCTCCACGCGGGGCGGCGAGCGGTCCGGGTTCGGCTCCGCCGCGGGGGCGTCAGGTCCGCAACCCGCTCAGCCTGAGACGGGTCGAGTCTGCCGTCTCGCGATCGGCCGCCGGATTCGGCATCGCCTTCTTCGCGCAGTCCGCGCCCAGCATCCTGGGTCAGCTGCCCAACACCCACGAGGTCTGGAACATCGTGGTCATCGGCGCCCTCGTCGGGTCGCTGATCTTCGCTGTCGTCGCGGCGGTGACCCGCCGGTTCGTGCGGATCGCCGGCACGACCTTCGCGGCGGTCTACCTGATCGGCCTGGTGAGCTGGCCGTTCGCGGTGCTCGATCCGAGCAGGGCGACGGACGAGAGTTCGTGGCTGTACGGCATCATGACGGTCGCGACGTCGATGGCCGCGATCGGGGTGTCGGTGCGCTGGGCCTCGCTGTATCTGGTCGCGATCCCGCTCATCTACGCGATCATCCGCCTCACGCCGGCCGGCGGTGACGTCGGACCGTCGCGGGCGGCGCTCGATTCCGTTTTCGCGCTGATCCTCGGCGGCGTCATCACGATCATCTTCTTCATGCTGCGCACCGCCGCGGCGAGTGTCGACCGCGCGCAGCAGACCGCGCTGGAACGCTATTCGCATGCGGTGCGCCAGTATGCGATCGAAGCGGAGCGTGTACAGGTCGACGCGATCGTGCACGACAGCGTGCTCACGACACTGCTGTCGGCCGCCCGCGCGTTCAGCCCTGAAGCGAAAGAACTGTCGGCCACGATGGCCGGCAACGCGATCGGTCATCTGCGCGAGGCGGTCGCCGTGGCTCCCGATGCCGACGCGACCGTGCCGGCCGGGGTGCTGGCGAGCCGCATCTCGGAGGCGGCGGGGACAATGTCGCAGCCGTTCGACGTAGCGACGTTGCGGCTCGGCAAGGCGGCCCTGCCCATCCCGGTGGCCGAGGCGATGTACTCGGCGGCGGTGCAAGGGATGGTCAACAGCCTGCAGCACGGCGGTTCGGGCGTGCGGCGCTCGATCGAGGTCAAGGGGATGGCGCACGGCGCGATCCAGGTGCAGGTGCGCGACGAGGGTGTCGGCTTCGATCCGTCCACGGTGCCCACCGAACGGCTGGGCGTGCGGGTGTCGATCATCGAGCGCATGTCGAGCGCCGGGGGCCACGCCGATATCACGTCGTCGCCGGGCTCGGGCACGACCGTGACGTTGCGTTGGCCCGACACCCGCGCGGTCGCCCAACCGGTGTTCGAGGAGTTCGCGACTGCGAGCGAGAGCGGTGATCCGTCGTGACGATCGGCGCCCCTCGCTTCCTCCTGGTCGGACTGGCGGGCCTCTTCTCCAGCTACCACATCGTGCTCGGTGTCTATTCGTTCCAACTGGGCTATTACAAGACCACCGGTCCGGTGATCGCGGCGATGATCGCCTACGCGGTCGCCACCGCCGCTCTGCTCGCGGTCAGCCAACGGCGCACGCCGATCTGGCTCGCGTCGTTCGCCTTCGCCGTGTCGCTGGCGCTGCCACTGCTGGTCACGTCGCAGCTCGAGGCCCACCGCGAGGGTGGGCTGAGCTATTCGACCTGGTACGTCGCGGCCTGCGGGACGCTGCTCGCGATCATGGTGACGGTGCGCCGCCCCGGGTTTGCGTGGGCGGGGATCGCCTTCCTCGTCGTGCAGACCATCCTGTGGAGCGGGCCGGGCGCCCTCGGCGAGATCGGCGTCATCGGGAGCGCCGCGTGGGTCGGCATCGCGCACATCATCACCAACGCCCTGTCGAAGGCGGCGCGCGACTCGCAGCGGTTCGCGCTCGCCGAGCGGGAGGCGACCGACTGGCATGCCGCGCAGGAGGCGCATCTCAACGAGCGGCAGTTCCGTCTCGGGCAGACGAGCGTGATGGCGCTGCCGATGCTGCGCGCTATCCAGCAGACCCATGGCGACCTGTCGGCGGCCCAGCGCGCGGAGTGCCTGCATCTCGAGGGAGCCATCCGCGACGAGATCCGCGGCCGCAAGCTGCTCAACAACGCCGTGCGCGAGCAGGTGATGCTCGCCCGCCGCCGCGGCACGAGCGTCACCCTGCTCGACGAGGGCGGCATTGACGACCTCGACGACGTCGAGCTCGAGCGGGTGCTCACCCGGCTCGCCGAGGCGCTGCGCACCACGGCGGCCGACAAGGTGATCGCGCGCACCGTGCCCGAGGGGTCGGATGTCGCGGTCACCGTCGTCGGACTGAAAACCACCGACGACGGAAGCGCGAGCCTGCTCGGTCACGACTCTCTCGAAGACGAAGAGGTTGAGTTGTGGCTCGAGATCCCTCGAACGCTCTGACGCGCTTCGCCGCCCGCCACCTGAACCCACCCACGTCTGCAATTCAGCAGTTGACGGTTGGCAGCGCCAGTTTCGCAGGCTCGCGAGGCCGAGAAGCACGCTCAACTGCTGAATAGCCAACGCGCGGGCACGCGTTAAAGACCGGAAGGGCCGACGTACGACGCCGGCCCTTCCGTCAGAATCCGAGTCAGGGCGACAACCCGAATATCGCCCTGACTCGCCCCCACAACATCGAGCTGCTTACCCTAGTCGCCCGATGTATGGCGATGCATCGCAAGCGACGCACCTGTTGCTACCCAAGGATGCCGTCTACCCGGCACCCAGGGAAGTCGTCATTTCGGGGGACAAAGAGGGGACAGGCGGCCCGGATTCACGTCCGAATCGGCGGAATCAGCACCGAAAGCGGGGGACATCGGCGCGTTCTGGGCGCGAACGGGCGCGATTCAACCGAATCCGTGTCGGCGGCGACGGATTCCGTGTTCCGGCGTCAGCGGTCGCCGGTGCGCCAGGCACCGCGCACGAGGGGCGAGCGCACGGTGCGCTGGCTGCGCTGCCATGCCGACGGGCCTGCCGACTGTGCCCGGCGCTCTTCGCCGGCGAGTTCTTCGAGTGCGGCACCGAGCACCGCGATCACCGCCGCGATCTCGGCCGCGTCGGGGTTGCCCTGCAGGATGCGGATGTCGGGGCCGTCGGCCGGGGTCGGCGCGCTCACAGCGGGATGTTCCCGTGCTTCTTCGGCGGCTGCTCGGCACGCTTCGTGCGCAACGCCCGCAGCGCCTTGATCACGGCGACCCGGGTCGCTGCCGGCTCGATCACGCCGTCGAGTTCGCCGCGCTCCGCGGCGAGGAACGGGGACGCGACGTTGTAGGTGTACTCGTTCGCGAGCCGGGTGCGCACGGCGGCGACATCTTCTCCGGCCTCCTCGGCCTTCTTGATCTCACCGCGATACAGGATGTTGACCGCGCCCTGACCGCCCATGACGGCGATCTCGGCGGTCGGCCACGCGAAGTTGATGTCGGCGCCAAGCTGTTTGGAGCCCATGACGATGTACGCGCCGCCATATGCCTTGCGGGTGATCACGGTGACCAGCGGCACGGTCGCCTCGGCGTACGCGTACAGCAGCTTGGCGCCGCGCCGGATGACGCCGGTCCACTCCTGGTCGGTTCCGGGGAGGTAACCGGGGACATCCACGAGGGTCAGAATCGGGATGCTGAACGCGTCGCAGAAGCGCACGAAGCGTGCCGCCTTCTCGCCGGCCTCGATGTTCAGGGTGCCGGCCATCGCCTGAGGCTG
>JBDTQN010000018.1:0-19184 GCA_039932215.1 Pseudolysinimonas sp.
GAGGAGGCTGTCGGCGACGCGGCGGCCGGAGCGCAGCGACACGTCTCGTTCGTGCGAGATGCCGCCGGCCAGCACGACGACGCGGGTGAGGCGAGAGCTCATGGATCCGTTCCGGGGGTCAGCCGACGCTCGGGGGCAAAACGCCCTCGCGCCGGGAGGGGTCGGGGAGGGTGAGCGGGCCGGTCTGCGAGAACTCGCTCAGCAGGGTCAGCTCGCCGTTGATGACGGTCGCGAGCCGGCGGATGCCTTCACGGATGAAATCGGGCGTCGGGTAGCAGAACGAGAGCCGCATGGCGTTGCGCCCGCCACCGTCGGCGTAGAACGCGGTGCCGGGTGTGTAGGCCACGAGCTCTTTCACGGCGCGCGGCAGCATCGCCTTCGAGTCGAGGTGATCGGGCAGAGTCAGCCAGACGTAGAAGCCGCCGTTCGGCACCGTCCATGACAGCGATGGCAGCTGCTCGGCGAGGGCCGACAGCATGGCGTCGCGGCGCTCGCGGTACACCCCGCGGAACACGTCGATCTGCCCGCGCCAGTCGGCGGTCGACAGGTATTCCGAGATGACGGTCTGCGCGAACGAACTGGGCGACAGCACCGCGGCCTCGTTCGCCAAGACGAGTTTCTCTCGAATAGCGTGCGGCGCGACGGCCCACCCGACGCGCAGCCCGGGTGCGAGGGTCTTCGAGAAGGTGCCGAGGTAGACGACGCCGTCTTCGTCGACCGAGCGCATCGCCTGCGGCGGCGCCTGGTCGAAGTACAGCAGGCCGTACGGGTTGTCTTCGAGCACGAGGATCTCGTTCTCGCGCGCGATCTCGAGCACCTCCATGCGCCGCTCCCACGAGAGCGTGACGCCCATCGGGTTCTGGAACGACGGAATCATGTACAGCAGCTTGATGCGCCGCCCCTCGGCGCGGACGCGGGCGATGGTCTCGCGCAGCGCCTGCGGTACGAGGCCGTCGGCATCCATCGCCGTGTGCACGACCTCGGCCTGGAACGACCGGAACACGGTCAGCGCGGTGACGTACGACGGACCCTCGGCGATGACCACGTCGCCGGGGTCGAGGAACAGCTTCGACATCAGCTCGATCGCGTGCTGCGACCCGGTAGTGACGACCACATCGTCGACGGAGGCACGGATGCCCTCGAGCGCCATCACGTCAAGGATCTGCTCACGCAGCTGGGGCGTGCCCTGACCCGAGCCGTACTGCAGTGCCACGGCACCGTGCTCGCGCACCGTGCGCTCGACCGCCGAGGCGACCAGTTCTTGCGGCAGCGCCGACACGTACGGCATGCCGCCGGCGAGCGATACCACCTCGGGGCGACTGGCGACCGCGAACAGCGCGCGCACCTCCGAGGCGCTCAGCCCCGACGTCCGCTGCGCGTAGTGCGCGTACCAGGGGTCGAGGTTGGTGCCCTGCGGCTCGGTCATCGAACCAGGGTAGACGGAAAAGCACGATGGCCCCCTCCCCGCAACGGGGGAGAGGGCCACGTGTGAAGAACTGGACCTACGCCAGGAACTCGGCCAGATCGGCCTCGAGCGCCGGCTTCGGCTTGGCGCCGATGACCCGCTTGACGACCTTACCCTTCTCGAACACGAACATCGCCGGGATCGAGGTGATGCCGTACTTCTCGGCGGTCTCGGGGTTGTCGTCGACGTTGAGCTTCACGATCGAGAGCTTGTCGGCGTTCTCTGACGCGATGGCGTCGAGGATCGGCGAGACGGCGCGACACGGGCCGCACCACTCGGCCCAGAAGTCGACCATGATCGGCTTGTCGTGCTCGAGCACATCGCTCTGGAAGCTGGCGTCGGTGACGTCCTTGGCGCTGGACATGTGGTTCCTTCTCTCGGGGTTGAAAAGCCTCAGGCGGATGCCGTGGCGGGCTCGGCGAGCTTGGTCGCCTTGTCGGCGAGGTCGGCGAGGTAGTGCTCGGCATCGAGCGCGGCGACGACTCCCGAGCCGGCGGCGGTGGCCGCCTGCTTGTAGGTGGGGTCGATGACGTCGCCCGCGGCGAACACACCGGGGATGTTGGTCTTGGACGACCGGCCCTCCACGGCGATGGTGCCGAACGTGGTGATGTCGAGCTGACCGTGCACGAGGTGGGTGCGCGGGTCGGAACCGATCGCGACGAACATGCCGGTGACATCCAGGGTGGTCTCGGTGCCGTCTTCGGTGTTGACCAGGCCGATGCCCGACACCTTCTCGTCGCCGTAGACGTGGGCGACCTCGTTGTTCCAGACGAACTCGATCTTGGGGTCGGCCTTCGCGCGGTCCTGCATGGCCGCCGATGCGCGGAGCGAGTCACGGCGGTGCACCAGGTACACCCTGTCGGCGAAGCGAGTCAGGAACGTCGCCTCTTCGAGCGCCGAGTCGCCACCGCCGATGACCGCGACCTTCTTCTGCTTGAAGAAGGCGCCGTCGCAGGTGGCGCACCACGAGACGCCGTAGCCCGACAGGCGGGTCTCGTCGTCGAGGCCCAGCTTGCGGTACGCCGATCCGGTCGCGTAGATGACGGTCAGCGCCTCGTGCACCTCGCCGCTGCCGACGGTGACGCGTTTGACGTCGCCGTCGAGTTCGAGCTTGGTGACGTCGTCGTAGACGATCTCGGTGCCGAAGCGTTCGGCCTGCTCTTGCATCTTCATCATCAGGTCAGGACCCATGACGCCCTCGGGGAACCCGGGGAAGTTCTCGACCTCGGTGGTCTTCATCAGCTCGCCGCCGAACTCGACCGAGCTGGCGATCAGCAGAGGCTGCAGGTTGGCGCGCGCCGCGTAGATCGCGGCGGTGTAACCCGCCGGACCCGATCCGACGATGATGACCTGACGCATGCCGTCTCCTTCTGTACCCACGAATGCTTCAACACATGGTAAGCGGGGTTTGTTCCCCGCTACCGGCCGGTCAGGCGGCGCACAAGCCCGCCGATCTCTCGTACCTCGGGCACCCGAGCCAGCGCCAGCATCCCCAGATAGACCGCGAACGACACCGCCCCGATCAGGATGACGGACACGACGCCCGGGATGCGTCCCGACACGGCGAACCCGCCACCGTCGCCGGGCAGTCCGCCCAGCAGCCACAGGATGCCGACCCCCGCCGCCGCGGCGGGCAGCGTCGCGAGCAGGTAGGCCCCGAATCGACGTGCGACCCGTCGACCACCGACGCCGCCGAGACGCCGGCGCAGCAGCACGGCGGCCACCACCGCCTGGGCGGTGCCGGCCAGCGAGGTGACGAGCGCGATCCCGGCGGCGACGAGCGGGTCGGGCGCGACGACGGCGATGGTCAGCGCACCCGCGACGAACAGCGCGGATTGCACGAGCTGGAACAGGAACGGCGTGCGCGTGTCGCCGAGCGCGTAGTAGGCGCGCTGCATGACGAACACCATGCTGAACGGCACCAGGCCGATCAGGAAGGCCAGCAGGACGCCGCCGATGCCCACGACCTCGCGGGGGGCGTTCGAGAACACGGCGGCGAACGGGAGAGCCGCGGCGGCGAGCGCGGCAGCTGAACCCGTGACCAGCAGCCCGATGGTGCGCAGCGACGACGACAGGTTCGCCCGCACGGCCGGCAGGTCGCCGTCGCGGGCGTCGGCGCTCATCCGGGTGAAGTAGGGGGTCGCGATCGAGACCGCGATGATCGAGTGCGGCAGCATGAAGATGAGCCACGCGATGCTCAGGACGGCGACCGAGGCGTCGTCGGCGCCCGCGGTGAACGCGACTTTGCTCTGCACGATCCCGGCGAGCTGGGTCACCACGATCATCGCGAACGTCCAGCCGGCGGCGCGCACGGTGCCACCGAGCCCCACCCCGCGCCAGCGGAAATCGGGCCGGAACCCCAGGCCGGTGCGCCGCCAGAACAGCAGCAGCACGAGGGCCTGCGCGGCGATGCCGAGGGTGGCTCCGCCGGCGAGCAGCGTGACCTGGCCCGGAGTCCAGGTCGCTGGATCCTGGTGAGCGGGGTCGACCCCGAACATCGCGGCGAAGATCAGCAGCGTGATGATCACGAACACGTTGTTCAGCACCGGCGCCCAGGTGAACGGCCCGAACACGCCCCGCGCGTTCAGCACCTCGCCGAGCAGCGAGTAGATCGCGTAGAAGAAGATCTGCGGCAGGCACCAGTAGGCGAATGCGATGGCGAGCGCCCGCCCGCCCCCGAGCGCGCTGTCTGCCGACCCGGCATCCAGGGTGTACAGATCGACCAGCAGCGGTGCGCACAGGGTCGCGATGACGGTGGCGGCGACGAAGACCACGACGCCCAGGGTGACCAGTCGGTTGACGAAGGCCTGCCCGCCGTCGGCGTGCACGCCCGCCCGCACGATCTGGGGCACGAGCACGGCGCTGAGCACGCCGGCGGCGACGATCGCATAGATGTTGTTCGGCAGTTGGTTGGCAAGGGCGAACGCATTGGCGCCGGGGTTCTGCGGCCCGATCGCCCAGGCGAGCACGGCCGCACTGACGAAGCCGAGAACACGCGAGACGAGGGTGCCGGCGGCGAGGGCGGCGCTGGCGCGGCCGATCGACGGCGTCGCGCTGTCAGTCATCGGATCCGGCGCCGATGTCGCCGGCGGCCTCGCGGCGGCGCCGCAGGATGCTGCGCACCAGCCCGCCGCCGAAGATCGCGACCAGCAGCGCGCCCGCGACGACCGTTCCGACGGTCTCCCAGCCGGCCTGCACGATGACCTTGAAGAACCGTGCCGGGGCGATCATGGTGCCCGACGACGCGTGCAGCTCGGCCCGAACGGTCACGTCGCCGTTGATGATGGCTTCGACCGGGATCGCGGCGGTGGCGGTCGAGTCCGGCTCGATCGTCACGTCGACCGACGGGGTCTCGATGTGCAGCAGCGGTCGCAGCGGTCGCACGGTCACCCGCACGGTGACGGCGACTGGCAGCGCGTTGCTCACCTGCAGCCGCAGGCTCGAGATGCCCGACAGCAGCAACTGGTCGCTGCCGTCGACGATCTGCACCGCGTCGAGAGTCGACTGGGCGGCAGACAGAGCAGTCGCCGTCGCGTCCTGCCAGGCGGGATCGTCGGTGCGCCAGCCGACCGACGAGAGCCCCAGCAGCGCGAGGCGCCGCGGCTCCACGATCACCGTGGCATCGTCGGCGATGACCAGATAGCTCGCCTCCTCCGTTGCCGCAACAGACAACTGGGAGATGGTCTCGGCGCGATCGGCCTGCACATCGCCGAGCGGCTCAACAAGGGTCGCCGTGTTCTTCGAACCGGCAAGCACGGCCGACAGGCCGACCAGTTGCGCAGAGGCATCGATCTGGATGGCGCTCAGCGCCTCGGGCAGGCGCAGCTCGCCGAAGGGCCAGCGCCGATCCAGGGCGGCCACAATCGTGCGACCGGGCGAGGTGATCACCGCCGCCTTCAGGGCGGCTGCGAGAGTGACCTGGGCGGCCGAGTACTCGAGGTCGGTCGCGGCGTAGGCGGCGCTGCGCAGAGCCGCCGTCACGGCGTCGTCGATGACGAGCCCGTCGACGTCGCCCAGGTCGACCAGGGCCGTCGGCGTGGCAGAGACGTTCTCTTCGGCGATGAGTACGTCGGCGTAGCCCTGATCGGCCAGACCCTCGAGCCCGGCGGTGGTAATCGTCCCCTCGGCGGGCCAGGCGATCGCCGGGAGCGACGCGGGCCACGCGAGCAGGTCGTCGGTGGTCGGCAGCGGCGGGGGCGCGTCGTCGTCGGGCGGTGTGGTCGCGTCGGGTGTCGGCGAGGACGTCGGTTCGGCGCTCGGGGTGGCGCTGGGGGTCGCGGCCGGTCCGAAGTTGGCGGGGTCGAGCAGCGAGTCGAACCCGAGCGGCTGCAGCTGGCCGGCGGTTCCGGCCACGGCCGCGAGCGCCGGATCAGCGTCGGCGTAGGCGAGGACGAACACCTCGTTCGGGATACCGCGCAGGCGATCGAGGAACGCGAGGGCGGTCGCGGGGGCCGACGAACCCAGCACCTGGATCGACGCGGTGATCATCGGATCGAGGCCGACCGCCGCTGGCGTGCCGGCCACCGCATCCAATTCGCGATCGAGGATGCCACCCTGCGCCGTGTAGGTCGCGAGCGTCTCGGCGTCGAGCAGCCCGGTCACGGTCGGTGGCACGGTCAGCGGCACCACCACCGCGACCGATACCGGCCCCGACCCTGCCGTCACCGCGGCGGGAGCGAGAGACGGGTCGGGCGGGTCGATGAGGGGGGAGGCGGATGCCGGGGCCGCCAGGCCGAGGGCTGCGGCGACCAGCCCCGCGGCAAGGGCGGTGCGGAGTCGGGTCATCGGCACGCGCGCACGCTCGGAATCCGGTCCGCCGACATGGAACCCGAGTTTAGACGCCCGCGCCCCTGTGGAGCCCGCGTGCGGGTCTCATGCCAGGGTGGGAGCCATGGAGAGCGTCGCCGCGGCACTGGCGCGCCTGCAGCAGCTGGCCGATGTGCCGCAGATCGCGTTGCTGGCGGGTCTCTTCGCCGACGCCGGCCACGAGTTCGCGCTCGTCGGCGGTCCGGTGCGCGACGCATTCCTCGGCCGGGAGGTCAGCGACCTCGACGTCACCACCGACGCCAACCCCGATCAGATCCTCGCGATCGTCGCGCCGGTCGCCGATGCGCACTGGGATATCGGCCGGGAGTTCGGCACCATCGGCGTCCGGCTCGGCGACGCGACCATCGAGATCACCACGTACCGCAGCGACGCCTACGACGGGGCGACCCGCAAGCCGCAGGTCGAGTTCGGAACGAGCCTCGAAGCCGACCTGACCCGCCGCGACTTCACCATCAACGCGATGGCGCTGCGCCTGCCCGACCGTGTGCTCGTCGACCCGTCCGGCGGCGTCGAAGACCTGCTCGCCCGGGTGCTGCGAACACCCGGCGCACCCCAGACCTCGTTCGGCGACGACCCGCTGCGGATGATGCGGGCGGCGCGGTTCACCGCGCAGCTCGGATTCACCCTCGACCCCGCGGCCCTCGCGGCCGCCGTGGAGCTCGCTCCCTCGATCGGCATGGTGTCGCGCGAGCGGGTGAGCGACGAGTTGCGCAAGCTGCTGCTCGCCCTGGGCGCTTCCGACGGCATCCGGATGCTGGTGGACTCGGGCGTCGCCGAGCTGGTGCTTCCCGAGGTCCCGGCATTGCGGCTCGAGATCGACGAGCACGCGCGGCACAAGGACGTGTACGAGCACAGCCTCACCGCGCTCGACCGGGCGATCGTGCTCGAGCGGGAACGGGGGCACGCTCCCGAGCTGGTGCTGCGCCTCGCGGTGCTGCTGCACGACATCGGCAAGCCGGCGACCCGGCGCATCGAGCCCGACGGGGACGTGACCTTCCACCACCACGACGTGCTCGGCGCGAAGCTCGCCGCCAAGCGGCTGCGCGAGCTGCGCTTCGACAACGACACCGTGAAGGCGGTGGCCGAACTGATCCGGTTGCACCTGCGCTTCTTCGGCTACTCCGAGGGGCGCTGGTCGGACGCGGCCGTGCGCCGCTATGTCCGCGACGCGGGCGACCTGCTCGAATGGCTGCACATCCTGTCGCGCGCAGATGTCACGACCCGCAACCGGCGCAAGGCCGGCACGCTCGCCGCCGCCTATGACGACCTCGAGGCCCGCATCGCGGTGCTCGCCGACGAGGAAGAGTTGAACGCGATCCGCCCCGATCTCGACGGCGAGCAGATCATGACGATCCTCGGCCTCACGCCGGGGCGCGAGGTGGGCGAGGCGTACCGCTTTCTGCTCGAGCTGCGCCTCGACGAAGGGTCGCTCGGTCAGCCGGAGGCCGAGAGCCGCCTCCGCGCGTGGTGGGCGAGTCGCGCCTAGCCGCGGTCTGCGCCTATACTCGACAGGTTGCCCGCGCTCAGGCGCAGGCACCGTCACTACCCTCCTGCTGCAGAACACGTCTGCAGCCGTTCTAGACCAGAGGAGGTGGGTTTATGACGCACCAGTATGAATTGATGGTGATCCTCGATCCCGAGATCGATGAGCGCACCGTCGCACCCAGCCTGGACAAGTTCCTCAACGTCATCCGCAACGATGGCGGCACGATCGACAACATCGACATCTGGGGACGCCGTCGGCTGGCCTACGAGATCCAGAAGAAGTCCGAGGGCATCTACGCCGTCGTCAACTTCACGGCGACCTCGGCTGCCACGATCGAACTCGACCGCCAGCTGAAGCTGTCAGAAGCGGTTCTGCGCACCAAGGTGCTGCGCGCCGAGGTGGCGATGGCTCGCGCTGTCTCGGTCAAGGCCGAAGACGAGCAGCGCGCCGCCCGCAAGGCCGCCGCTGCCGCGAAGAACCCCAAGGCGGTCGCACCCGCTCCCAAGGTCGAGGCGCCCAAGGCTGAGGCACCCAAGGCAGATGCGCCCAAGGCGGATGCAGCGGTTGAGGAGGCAGCGCCGGCCGAGAAGCCCGCGAAGGCTCCCGCGAAGCCGAAGGTCGCCAAGGCCGAGGCCGAGCCCGCTGCTGAGGCCGAGCCCGCTGCCGAGGCTGCGGCCGAGACCCCGGACGAGGCGTAGTCATGGCCGGCGAGACGATCATCACCGTCGTGGGCAACCTGACCGCCGACCCGGAACTGCGGTACACGCAGACCGGGCTCGCGGTCGCGAACTTCACCATCGCGTCGACCCCTCGCACCTTCGACCGCCAGGCGAACGACTGGAAGGACGGCGAGGCGCTGTTCCTCCGCGCGTCCTGCTGGCGTGAGTTCGCCGAGCACGTCGCCGGGTCGCTGACCAAGGGAGCCCGTGTCGTTGCGACCGGTCGCCTGAAGCAGCGCTCGTACGAGACGAAGGAAGGCGAGAAGCGCACCGCCATCGAGTTGGAGGTCGACGAGATCGGCCCCAGCCTGCGGTACGCGACCGCTCAGGTCACCCGTGCCTCCGGTGGTGCCGGTGCCGGTGGCGGAGCCGGTGGTGGCGGCGGACGCCCGCAGGGCGCCGTGGCCGACGAGCCGTGGGGCGCAGCCGCGCCCGCTGCGGCCGGTGCCGACGACGTGTGGAACACGCCGGGCAGCTACAACGACGAGACCCCGTTCTGACGCTCCGGCGGCAGATCTAGAGACCAAGGAACACACTCATGGCAGGAAAGAGCAGGGGCGGCAGCAACGACAGCCGCAAGCGCACCAACCTCAAGGGCGGCAAGAACGCCGCTCCGGCGAAGTCGGTTCGCGTCGGGATCATCGACTACAAAGACGTCGCGACGCTGCGCAAGTTCATCTCAGAGCGCGGAAAGATCCGCGCCCGCCGCATCACCGGCGTCTCGGTGCAGGAGCAGAAGCTCATCGCGCTCGCGGTCAAGAACGCGCGCGAGATGGCACTCCTCCCGTACGCGGGCTCGGGACGATAGGGGAATCCGGATATGTCGAAACTCATCCTCACCTCCGAGGTGACCGGTCTCGGTTCCGCCGGAGACGTCGTCGACGTCAAGACCGGGTACGCCCGCAACTACCTCATCCCGCAGGGATTCGCGGTGTCGTGGAGCCGTGGCGGCGAGAAGCAGGTCGACCAGATCAAGGCCGGCCGCACCGCCCGTGAACTGGCGACCCTCGAAGAGGCCCAGTCGCTGAAGGCGAAGCTCGAGGGTTCCGCCGTCAAGCTGACCGTCAAGGCCGGCCGCGAAGGTCGCCTGTTCGGCTCGGTCAAGACCGCAGACATCGCCGACGCGGTGGCTGCGCAGGGTCTGGGCAGCATCGACAAGCGCACCATCGAACTCGGTTCGCAGATCAAGGGTGTCGGCCAGTACGACGCCACCGTGCGCCTGCGCGACGACGTGGTGGCGGCCCTGACGATCGACGTCGTCGCGGCCAAGTAGCCCGATTCAGCACAGCAGCGGCGCTCCCTGAGGGGGGCGCCGCTGCTCGTTTGCGCGGGTTCGGCGCCCCCGATCCGTCCACAGGTGGCCCTTTCTGGGGCCAAGGTTCAAGCGGGACTCTAAACATGTTTCTACACACAGCATGTGCGCACGAAAACCCCTGATCACGCCGAGTAAATCTCTCCAGATCGCGAAGTTTCCCACAGGTGTTTCCACACCTTCTTCACATGACTTCCGGCGTTTCCCGCCACTTGTGCACAGGGTTGTCCACAGGGCCGTTTGTCCCGCGGTCGGCACGCACATAGCGTGATCCCGCACAACGGCCGCAAAGCCGGCACGGGGGTGTGCCGCACCGGCCGAACGTCGCCGGTCGCGCCTACCCTGGCCCCATCACCAGCCCGCACCATCTGCCCGAACCGCCATAGAGAGAAGCACCCGTGTCGATCGCCCACCTCGGCTTGGCCGGCGACGCGCGACCGCCGTCAGGCGAGTCCTGGACGGGTGAGCGCACGCCGCCGCACGACCTGCTGGCCGAGCAGAGCGCGCTGGGCGGCATGCTGCTCAGCAAAGACGCGGTCGCCGACGTGATCGAGACGGTACGAGGGGTCGACTTCTACATCCCCAAGCACGAGGTCATCTTCGACGCGATCCTCACGCTGTACTCCCACGGTGAGCCCACCGACGTCATCGCCGTCACCGACGAGCTGACCAAGTCGGGCCTCCTGCAACGGGCAGGCGGCGCCGAATACCTCCACACGCTCACGGGCCTCGTGCCCACTGCCGCGAACGCCGGCTTCTACGCGTCGATCGTCGCCGAGAAGGCGGTGCTGCGGCGTCTGGTCGAGGCCGGCACCCGCATCGTGCAGATGGGCTACGCGAGCGAGGGCGAGGTCACCGACCTCGTCAACAACGCGCAGGCCGAGATCTACGGCGTCACCGGCGGCGTCGACAGCGAAGACTACGTCCCGCTTGTCGATGCCGTGAACACCGCGGTCGACGAGATCGAGCTGGCACGCGGCCGCAACGGCGAGATGGCCGGCGTGCCGACCGGATTCGCCGAACTCGACGAGCTCACCAACGGACTCCACGGCGGCCAGTTGATCATCGTGGCTGCACGCCCCGGCCTCGGCAAGTCGACCCTCGCCCTCGACTTCGCCCGGTCGGCATCCATCAAGCACAAGATGCCCGCGATCTTCTTCTCGCTCGAGATGGGACGCAGCGAGATCGCCACCCGCCTGCTCGCGGCCGAGGCGTCGATCGGTATGCACAACCTCCGCAAGGGCAACATGGAAGAGCGCGAGTGGACCAAGATCGCGCAGGTCCGTGGGCAGATCGCCGACGCTCCCCTCTACATCGATGACAGCCCGAACATGACGCTGGTCGAGATCCGCGCCAAGTGCCGGCGTCTCAGCCAGAAGGTCGGGCTGAAGATGGTCATCATCGACTACCTGCAGCTCATGACCTCTGGCAAGAAGGTCGAGTCTCGGCAGCAGGAGGTCAGCGAGTTCTCGCGGGCGCTGAAGCTGCTGTCGAAAGAGCTCAACGTGCCGGTCATCGCGCTCTCACAGCTCAACCGCAACGCCGAGACCCGCGGCGACAAGAAGCCCGCGCTCGCCGACCTGCGTGAGTCGGGGTCGCTCGAGCAAGACGCCGACATCGTGATCCTGCTGCATCGCGAGGGCGCCTACGAGCGCGACCACCCGCGTGCCGGTGAGGCCGACCTGATCGTCGCCAAGCACCGCAACGGTCGCACCGATGACATCGCCGTCGCGTTCAGCGGCATGTACTCGCGATTCACCGACATGCCCCGCACGTAGACTGGCTCCCGTGCTCGCGCCCTGGATCTCGACCGCCGGGCGAGCCGCCCTCGGTCTCGCCCTGGGCCTGGCGATCACGTTCACCGGTGGGCACACCGCCACCTTCGGACTGGTCGCGTTCGGCGTCTTCGCGGTGCTGAGCGGGGTGCTCCTGCTGACGTCGACGTTCGGGCCGCGCGCGGCGACCGAGGGGCGCACCGCTTTCCGAGCGCAGGGTGTGGTCTCTGTGGTTGCGGGGATCGCGGCGCTGGCGGTCCCGTCAGGTGGCATTGGCTATCTGGTCTGGGTGCTGAGCGGATGGGCCATCGTCACCGGCGCGCTCGAACTGGTCTCCGGCATCCGGGCCCGGGGCCGCGTCACTGCCTCACGGGACTGGGTGATCGTCGGCGCCCTGACCGTGCTGCTCGGCGTGGTCGCCCTCGTGATTCCGCCCGACATCGCCGACTACTTTGCCGGCGACAAAGGCGTCGAGGGGTTGCTGACGTCGCCGATCATCATCATCGGGATGCTGGGGGCGTGGGCCGTGATCACGGGCGTTCTGCAGGCGATCGCGGCGGCATCGCCGAAGCAGACCGCGCCCACCCCGCGAGTGAAGGCGGTCGCGTGAGCACCCCAGCGCCCCGCGAGCCCACCCGGCGCGACCGCACGAGACCGGTCGAACTGCTCGGCCTATCGGCGGTGATCGGCGTCGCGTTCGGCATCATCACCTACTTCGCGACGCGCGACCTGCTTCTCTCTGCCGAGGTCTTCGGGATCGCCTTCATCGTGTCGCTCGTCGTCTTCGCGATGCTGCTGCTGGCGATCTCACCCCGCCGGCACGATGACGACGAGGCCGACGACGGCCCCAGCGCGCACTCCCGCTAGTCGAGGTAGTCGACCAGCGCGTCCGCGGCGCCGATGTAGGTCGCCGGCGTCAGTGCGCGCAGCCTGGATTTCGCCGCATCCCCGATGTCGAGCGCATCGACGAACGCGCGCAACTCGTCGGGCCCGACGCGCCTGCCGCGAGTCAGCTCTTTGAGCAGCGCGTACGGATCGGCGATCGAGCTGCGCCCCGCGGTGACCTCCGCGCGGATGACCGTCTGGATCGCCTCGCCCAGCACCTCCCAGTTGGCGTCGAGATCGGCGGCGAGTACCTCGGGCGCGATCGCGATCTCCCCGAGACCACGCGCCAGGTTGTCGATTGCCAGCAGCGAGTGCCCCAGTGCCACGCCGATATTGCGCTGCGTCGTCGAGTCGGTGAGGTCGCGCTGCAGGCGGCTGGTGACGAGCGTCGCCGCCAGCGAATCGAGCAGCGCGCTCGAGAGCTCGAAGTTGGCCTCGGCGTTCTCGAACCGGATCGGGTTGATCTTGTGCGGCATCGTCGAGGATCCGGTGGCGCCGGCTTGCGGGATCTGCGACAGGTAGCCGAGCGAGATGTACGCCCAGATATCGGTGCACAGGTTGTGCAGGATGCGGTTCAGGTGGCTGACCCCGGTGAAGAGTTCGGCCTGCCAGTCGTGCGACTCGATCTGTGTGGTGAGCGGGTTCCAGACCAGGCCGAGCGAGGTGACGAACTCGCGAGACAGCTCCGGCCAGTCGGCGTCAGGGTCGGCGGCCAGGTGCGCCGCGAACGTGCCGGTCGCCCCGCTGAACTTGCCGAGCGGCGTGACCGCCTGCACCCGCGCCAGCAGCCGTTCGGCACGCGCGACGAACACGGCGAACTCCTTGCCGATCGTCGTCGGCGTGGCGGGCTGCCCGTGGGTACGGGCGAGCATCGGGATGGCGCGGCCCTCTTTGGCGCGCGCCCGCAGCGCGGTGAGCACGTCGTGCAGCCGCGGCAGCCAGACGTCGTGGACGGCGGCGCGCACGGTGAGCGCGTACGCCAGGTTGTTCACGTCTTCGCTGGTGCACGCGAAATGGGTCAGCTCGGCGACGCGGGTCAGGCCGAGCGCGGCGAGCTTTGCGCGCACCAGGTATTCCACCGCCTTGACGTCGTGCCGGGTGGTGGCCTCGAGGCCGGCGAGTTCATCGATTTCGGGTTGCCCGAAATCCGCGACCCAGTGCCGCAGCAGGCGCGCGTCCTCGGCCTCGATCGGCTCGGACCCCAGCATCCGGCGCTCGGTCAGGAACAGCAGCCACTCCACCTCGACCTGCACGCGCGCCCGGTTGAGACCGGCCTCGGACAGGAACTCGCCGAGGCCCTCGACCGCCGGTCGGTAGCGGCCGTCGAGCGGGCTCAGCGGTTGGGGGGGCAGGCTCATGAGACTCCCTGGCGGATTCCTGGTACGAGTTGTCGGAACAGCGCGATGCTGGCGCGCTCGATGGTGACCAGCACGCTGTCGAAGAGGGCGGCATCCGAATAGTACGGGTCGGGCACGTCGACGACGTCGGTCGACTCGGGGTCGAACGCCGTGAGCAGTTGCACTTTGCCCTGCTGGTCTTCGCCGGCCCACTCGCGCAGGATGCGCTCCTGCCCGCGGTCGAACGCGATGATGAGATCGAGGTCGGGCAGCCAGGCCGGGTCGAACTGGCGGGCGCGGTGCGAGCCGGCGTCGTAGCCGTGCTGGGCGAGGGCGGTGATGGTGCGGGCGTCGGCACGCTCGCCCACGTGCCAATCGCCGGTCGCGGCGGAACTGACCGCGAGCCGCCTGCCCAGCCGCTGCTGGGCGATCAACCGCCGGAACACGGCCTCGGCCATCGGTGATCGGCAGATGTTGCCCGTGCAGACGAAACACACGCGGAAGACCGCGGGCGGTTCGCCGACACGGTCGAAGGTCATGACTACATTCTCCCGCGTGTTGCCGTTCCTCCACAGCCCGGCTCCGGATGTCGTGGGCACCGATCGCCGCAGGGCGCGACTTCCCGGCGGTCGGCATCCGCATTGTGGACGCATGACCCCTGATCAGTCGGCGCTGCGCGCCGCGCTCGAACGCCAAGCACAGGTGCTCGTCCCGGTCGCGGCCGACCTGCACGCCGCCGTCGCCCACCCGCCCGTCGCGCCGCACGACTGGCACGGCCCGGCGTCCGATTCGTACCAGGCACTCGAGCGCCAGGTGCGGTCGCGGCTGATCTCCGCAGAGTTCGCGGTTGCGGCGGCGCTCGGCAGCACGCGCCAGGCGCTGGTGCAGTCCGGTGGCTGACCGGGCCGTCGATCCGCCCGGCGTGCCAGCGGGCGGAGTCCCCCAGGGCGAGGGCCCCGCGACCGGCGGCCCCCTGCTCGTGGCACCGGCGGGCGGCGGGAGCGGGAACGGCGTCGTCGTCGTGGCGACCGATGCCCTGCTGACACAGGCCGAGCGGCTCGCCCGGCTGCGCGACCTGCTTGCCGACAGTGTGCACGCGCTGGGCGGTGTGCACGTGCCGGGGCCAGATCTGCTCGCCGCCGCGCCACCCGCCGCCCGGCAGAGCGTGCACGAGGTGGCCTCCGCCCGCGCCGCGACCCGGGCGGCCTCGACGGCGGCGAGCGATGCGGCGGTGGCACTGCGCGAGGCGATCGAGCGCTACGCGCTCGGTGAGGCGCAGCAGCGCGAACGCATGATCCTGCTCGGCGGTCAGCTCGGCACGGCGCTGGGCCCGCTCTTGCGCGACCTGGTGCTGCTAGGCCTGCCCGCGCTCCTGGTCGCGCACGCGGCGGGGTGGCCGCAGCCGGCCCAGGTCGCGGCCTTGCGCGAGTGGATGCTCGACCACCCCGAGCTGATCACGAGCCCCGCCTTCGTTGAGGCGGTACGCGCGACCTCGATGAGCCTGGATGAGACGGCCGGATCCGCGCTCGGGTTGCCGCCCGGCGTGGCTGGCGTCGTCGCCGCCGCGGCGGGCTTCACAGGCGTGCAGGCAGGAGCGGCGTACCTGATCGCGGCGGGGCGCCCGCTGGGCCTGTTCCGCGAGGGCCCGATCCATGTTGACCGGGTGAGCACGGCGCAGACCACGTCTGCGCCCGAGGGGTCGCTTGAGCGCCTGGCGCGGGTCCCCGAAGGTGATCAGGTTCGCATCGAACGCTATGACGCGCCCGGTGAGCCGCCGCGGTTCGTCGTCTACGTCGGGCCGACCGAGACCTTCTCCCCGCTCGCGACCGACGAGCCGTGGGACCTGACGAGCAACGTGCAGGGCGTGGCCGGACTCGACGCGGGGTCGCTGCGGGCAACGCGGGCCGCGATGATCGACGCGGGCATCCGGGGCACCGACCAGGTGCAGCTCGTCGGGTTCTCGCAGGGCGGTCTGGTGGCGACTCGCGTCGCAGCGTCGGGCGAGTGGAACGTGGTCGGCCTCGAGACGTACGGCGCACCCGCGGGCGGCATCGAGCTGCCCGACGGACTCGCGGGCATGGCTGTGCGCAACACCGACGACTTCGTGCCGGCGCTGGCCGGTCCGCAGCTCGACAACCACCTGCTGCAGATCGAACGGCAGGCGTTCACCCCGGGCAGCAGCATCCCGACCGACCTGCCCGCCCCTGCCCATCAACGATCTGCGTACGCGGCGACGGCAGCGGTCATCGACCAGGCGAGCTCGCAGGCGGTGCGCGAGCAGGTGGCCGCGATGGATGCGTTCACCGCCGACTATCGCGAGCGCGATGGTTCGACGGTCACCTCGATGCTCTACCTCGCCGGCCGCGGGGCAGAGAAGGGCTCAGGCCCGGCACCGCACGCGGTGGTCAGTCCCGGCGCTTCGATCCCGTGAACGGGCGCAAGATGATGCCGATCAGCCAGGCGATGATGCCCAGCACCAGCGCGCCCAGCACCCCCCACCCGAAGTTCTCGACGCTCAGCCCGAAGCCGATCAGACCGCTGATCCATGCGACGAGCAGCAGCAGCAGCCCATTGACGATGAACGAGATGAGGCCGAGCGTGAGCACATACAGCGGGAACGCGACCACGCGCACCAAGCCGCCGACGATCCCGTTCACCAGACCGAAGATGACGGCGACCAGCACCAGGGTCAAGACGAAGGCGAGAGTGTCACCCTCCGACCCGTACGAGCGCACGTCGACGTGGGTGGCGAGGATGAGTGTCGTCAGCCAGAGAGCGAGGGTGTTGATGAGCAGGCGGATCAGAAGGCGTCCCATGCGCCCATTCTGTCGCTCGGCGGCGACCGCGGCCACCATCCGGCATCGCAGCCCGGCTCTAGGCTGATGAGCATGCCCGTGAAGCTCCGCCCCGAGATCGCTGCGCTGCAGCCGTACCGCCAGGGCCGGCCGGCGGCGGCCGAGGCGTTCAAACTCTCTTCCAACGAGAGCCCGTACCCCCCGTTGCCCGCTGTGCTCGACGCGATCGCGGGCTCCAGCTTCAACCGCTACCCCGACGCCTCGGCCACCGTGCTCCGCACGCGCCTCGCTGAACGCTTCGGGGTCACCGTCGACGAGGTGCACACCGGATCCGGTTCCGTGGCGATCCTCCAGCAGCTGATCCAGGCGGCGGCCGGGCCGGGCGACGAGGTGCTCTACGCCTGGCGGTCGTTCGAGGCGTACCCGGGGCTGGTCACCGTTTCCGGCGCGACGAGCGTGCAGGTGCCGATCCGGCCCGACGGAACCCACGACCTCGCCGCGATGGCGGCCGCCGTCACGGATCGCACCCGCGTCATCCTGGTCTGCAGCCCCAACAACCCGACCAGCCCGATCGTCACCGCGGGCGACTTCGAAGCCTTCATGGCAGAGGTCCCCGACACGGTGCTGGTGCTGCTCGACGAGGCGTACGCCGAATTCGTCACCGACCCCGACGCGGTCCACGGCGACCTGCTGCTCGCCCGTTACCCCAACCTCGTGATGCTGCGAACCTTCTCGAAGGCGTACGGCCTCGCCGGGCTGCGGGTCGGGTACGCGATCGGGCCGGCCTATATCCTCGACGCGGCGCGTTCGACCGCCATTCCACTCTCGGTCACCGAGCCCGCACAGCGCGCCGCCCTCGCCGCGCTCGACAACGAACCCGAGCTGCTCGCCCGCGTCGCCGAGCTCGTCGAGCGCCGCACACTGATCGAGCGCCGCCTCGCCGAGCAGGGCTGGACCATCCCCGTCCCCCAGGGCAACTTCGTCTGGCTACCGACTGGCGAGCACACCGCCGCCGCGGGCGAGACGCTCGAGGCGCACGGAATCATCGCGCGGGTGTTCCCGCCCGATGGCATCCGGGTCTCGATCGGCGAAGAGGAGTCTGTGGAGAAACTCCTACAGGCGACCGCCGAGGTTGTCGAGACCCTGCGAGAGACGGCCGAAAACGCCGGGCTAGGGTAGTTCGCATGTCCTACACCGAGGCGACGGTCCAGCTGCTCTCGCCCCAGGGCACACTCGTCGAGAACGACGCCACGGCGCCCTATCTGCCGTGGATCGAGAAGCTCGACGACAGCGCATTGCGCGACTTCCACCGCCAGATGGTGGTCATGCGGCGCTTCGACATCGAGGCGGGCAACCTGCAGCGGCAGGGCCAGCTGGCGCTCTGGATTCCCAGCATCGGGCAAGAGGGAGCGCAGGTCGGATCGGGCTACGCCGCCAAGGCGCAAGACCACATCTTCCCGGCGTACCGCGAGCACCTCGTCGGCCGCATCCGCGGTCTCGACCCGATGAAGATCGTCGAGATGCTGCGCGGCCTCAGTCACGGCGGCTGGGTCCCCGCCGAGACAGGCAACTTCCACCTCTACACGCTCGTGATCGGCTCGCAGAGCCTGCACGCGACCGGGTACGCGATGGGCATGCAGCTCGACGGCGGCACGGCGACCGGCGACCCCGACACCGACGCGGCAGTTCTCGTGTACTTCGGCGACGGGGCAACCAGCCAGGGCGACGTCAGCGAGGCGTTCGTGTTCGCCGCCAGCTACCAGACACCGCAGGTGTTCTTCCTGCAGAACAACCACTGGGCGATCTCGGTGCCGGTGGAACGCCAGTCGCGCACTCCGCTCTATCTGCGCTCGACCGGCTTCGGCATCCCGAGCGTGCAGATCGACGGCAACGACGCCCTCGCCAGCTACGCCGTCACCGCGCAGGGGCTCGACGACGCCCGCAGCGGCAAGGGGCCTCGGTTCATCGAGGCGCTCACCTACCGCATGGGCGCCCACACCTCGAGCGACGACCCCAGCAAGTACCGAGACTCTGAAGAGTTGACGTTCTGGAGCGAGCGCGACCCGATCGACCGATTCGAGGCGTTCCTGCGGGCGCGCGGCGCGGGCGACGACTTCTTCCGCGAGGTCGCGACCGAGGCCGAAGACGTTGCGGCCGATGCGCGCGTGCGCACCGTCGCGCTCGGGTCGCCCGCGGCATCCACGATGTTCGAGCACGTCTACACCGATCCTCACCCGCTGGTCGAGGCGCAGGCAGCATGGCTTGCCGCCTACGAGGCCTCATTCGAGGCAGAGCGTTGAGCGCCGCGCGCGCCGCCGCTCCCGCGGGCGACCCCGAAACCCTCACGCTCGCCAAGGCGATCAATGCCGGACTGCAGCAGGCGATGCTCGCCGACGACAAAGTCATTCTCATGGGCGAAGACATCGGCACGCTCGGCGGCGTGTTCACCGTGACCGAGGGCCTCAAGACCCAGTTCGGCGACAAGCGCGTGCTCGACACCCCGCTCGCCGAGTCGGCGATCGTGGGATCCGCGATCGGGCTGGCGATGCGCGGGTTCCGGCCGGTGTGCGAGATCCAGTTCGA
>JBDTQN010000019.1:0-18654 GCA_039932215.1 Pseudolysinimonas sp.
TCGGCGGCGGCCGGGATCACCCAGATGGCGTCGACCTGGTCGAGGTCGACCCACTGCTGGATCTGCTGAAGCTGCGTGGACGGGTCGCCCTTGGCGTCGGCGACGACGACGGTGTCGCCCTGGCTCTGCGCGACACCGGTGAGGGCGTCGGCGAGGCCCTTGAGAGCGGGAACCTGCAGGGTGAACGGCGAGAAGCCGATGCGCAGCGCCTGGGCGCCGTCGTCACCGCCCTCGGTTGCCGCAGGGGCGGGGGTGCTGCAGGCGGCCAGAGCGATGGCTACGCCGACAGCGAGCGCGGCGGCAAGCGGCCGTCGAACGGATCGAGCTGTGAACTTGGTCATGATGCGTGCACCTTTGCGTCGCGTCCGGCGGGGTAGCCGGATCTTTGGGTAATGGTCTAGCACAAGATTTCGTTGGATGAAAAACAGTTTCATCAAGCGAAAGTGGACGATGTCACTTTCAGGGCGAAGTCGATCGCCTCATCGAAGATCCGGTCGGTCACCTCCTCGTCGGCTTCGCGCCAGAAATGCCCGACGTTCGGGATGACGTGGAGCTCCGCCGAGACCCCGGCGGCCACGAGCGCGGCGGCCAGCGATTCACTCTGACTCGCCGGCACGTCGGTGTCGTCGGCGCCGTGGGCGAGCAAGAACGGAGGGGAGTCGGGCGCGACCTGGCGCACGGGGCTGGCGGCGATCGCGACCTCGGGGATGTCGGCGGCGGGCGCACCCAGCCAGAGCGCCTCTCGCGACCCGGCCGTCGCATCCTTGGTCGCCATCGCGAGGAGGTCACTCACGCCATACCAGTCGATGACGCCGCGCACCCGATCGGGATGGCGGAACGCGGTCAGCGCCGCGAGCGTGCCGCCGGCCGAGCCGCCCCACAGCACGACCCGCTGCGGATCGAGCCCGTGCTGTGGGCCGTGCTCGGCGATCCAGTCGAGCGCCCGCTCGACGTCGTCGACCTGGGCGGGGAAGGTCGCCTCCCCGCTGAGCCGGTAATCGGCCGCGACGACCGCGAGACCCGCGGCTGTGATGCGCCCGAACGAGCGCGCCTCAGAGACCAGCGGCGTGAACACCGCGCGAGTGCCGACGCGCCACCCGCCTCCGTGCAGTTGCAGCACGACCAGATGCGGCCCCTCGCTGGCCGGCAGATGCAGGTCGAGAGAGACGGGACGGAAGCCCGGGTGCTCCGCGAACACCACATCGCGCAGAACCCGGGCCGCGGGAGTCATTCCTCGAATTGGAAGTCCGGCATGAACACGGTGCCGAACTTCTGGCCGGCGGCGAGCAGCTGCGGGAACGGCGTGATGTACGGAACCGGTGGCGGTCCCATCGCGTCGGCCGGCGCAGGCGTGCCGATGTCGTGGAAAAAGCGCTCGAACCCCCCGGTGTTGACGCCCAGCACTCGCGTGGTCGCCTCCATGCGGAAGGCGTGCACGGTGTTGGTCGGCACGAAGCCGAAGTCGCCGGTCTTGAGGGTGCGCTTGCCCTGGAAGCCCTTCTGGTCGTCCATCCACACTGTGCACGCCCCGTCGACCACGTAGAAGATCTCGTGGGCGGTGGTGTGCAGGTGGGGCGGAATCATGTCGCCTTTGGGGGCGTCGACCGTGAAGACGCCGTACTGGCCGTCGGTCTCGTCGCCGCTCAGCAGGATGGTGAAGAGCTGGTCGAACACGATGGACTTCTCGCCTTCCCCGTTGTTCAGATAGAACGGGGCGGGATGACCGGGAAGGATCCCGTCGAACTGCTCTGGCACAGCTACCTCCTTGTGAGCGTGTGCTGATCAGTGTGCGTTCGGGATGCGGTGGGGGCCAGTTCGTTCTTCCTACCGCGCGTTAGCCCCGGCCTAAGATCGCGTATGGACATCCCGCTCCACGTCATCCGGTACTTCTGTGTGCTGGCCGACGAGTTGCACTTCGGCAAAGCCGCCGCGGCGCTCAGCATCTCTGCCCCGTCGCTGAGTCAGCAGATCAGCCGGCTCGAGCGCACGATCGGCGCTCCGCTGTTCGAGCGCAACCCGCGCAAGGTCACGCTGACCCCCGCCGGCCTCGAGCTTCTGCCCTACGCGCGCCGGGTGCGCGACGACCACGACGACCTGCTGCGCTGGGCGGACGGTGTCGGATCGGAACCCACCGGCGACCTGCTGCGCATCGGGATGGTCGCCGCCGGCGCCGGACCCCTGACGACGGCGATGCTCACCAGCGTTGTGCATGCGATGCCGACGGTGCGGCTCGAGATGCGCAGGCTCGGGTTCTTCGACACCCGGGACGAACTGCTCGAGGGCCGAGTCGACGTGGTGTTCGCCCCCGCTCCGATGGAACTCGACGACCGCATCGACGCCGAGCCGTTGTGGTTCGAGTCGCGCGTGCTGGTCGTACCGAGTTCGCATCCGCTTGCCGGACGGGAGTCGATCTCGATCTCGGAGGTCGCCGACGAGGTGTTCGTGAGCGCGTCGGGAGGCCCGCCCGAGATTCTCGACTGGTGGGTGGTCGACCCTCGTCCCGACGGCTCGCACCCGAAGCGCGGCCCGGTAGCCGACGACTTTGAGGGCCTGCTCGAACTGGTAGCGGCCGGGGTCGGAGTAAACATCGCCGCCGCCGCGGCCGCCGTGCTGTACCGGCGCGATGGCCTCAGTTTCGTCACCATCCGTGACATCGAGCCGGCCAGCATCTTGCTCTGCTCGCTGAAGCGACCGGCCACTCCCGCTGTCCACGCGTTCACTGCGATCGCGCGGCAACTTGCCCCGCCCGTCCCCCGTCCCACTCCGCACCGTTAGTCCTCGGCTAACGGCATATGGTGGGTTGCAGCCGATGCCGGATGCCGCGTACACTTTCATTTGACGAAAGCGACTTTCGCAGATTGGATACGCGGTGGCGGAGAAGAACCAGTACCGCATCGAGTCGCTCTCCAAGGGATTGCAGCTTCTCAAGCTGTTCGACGAGAACACGGTCTCGCTGAAGCTGCGCGAGATCTGCGACCGTACCGGGCTGCCGATGCCTTCCGCCTTCCGCATCGTGTCGACGCTGGAGCAGGACGGGTTTCTCGAGCGCGCGCCCGACGGAAGTGTGAGTCCCGGCGTCGCCGTACTCGCTCTCGGGTCGGCAGCGCTGCGCGGGTCGAGCCTGGTTCAAGCCAGCGAGGGCGCCCTGCGTCAGGTGGCCGAGGCGACCGGTGAGACGGTCAACCTCGGCGTACTGCTCGAAGACCAGGTGCTCTACCTCGTGCGGCTGCGCAACTCCGACCTCGTGACCGCGAACGTGCAGGTCGGATCTACGCTGCCCGCCGTGTACACGTCGATGGGCAAGCTGCTGCTCGCCTACCTGCCGGCCGACGAGCTCGACGCGCGCATCGGCGACGTCTCATTCGCCGACGGTGCCGGACCGAACGCGGTGAAGAGCCGCGCCGACCTCGACCGCCGGCTGGCCGAGATCCGCACGACGGGCTACGCCATCCAGGATCAGGAGCTTGCGCAAGGCTTGCGGTCGGTCTCGGTGCCGGTGTTCGCTGACCGTTCGGGCCGGCCCGTGGCCGCGATCAACATCGCGGTCGCATCGCAGCGCCACTCGGTCGAGTCGCTGCGCGGCCCGCTGCTGCAGCAGTTGCAGGCCGCTGCGGCCGATATCGGTAAGCGGCTCGGCGCATCGTGAGCCGCGTCGCGCGTCTGCGGCCCGACGAGCTCGACGCCGCACAGACACACCTCTACGAGGCGATCACCACTGGGCCGCGCGCGCAGGGGCCGCAGCATTTCCGGCTCACCGGCGACGACGCCGAGTTGCTCGGCCCGTTCAACGCGCTCCTGCTCGCGCCAGAACTCGGCACCGCCCTGCAAGAGCTCGGAGCCGCGATCCGCTACCGAACCTCGCTGACGCCGCGCATCCGCGAGCTCGCCATCCTGGTGGTCGCGATCCACTGGGACTCGGCGTTCGAGCGCCACGCCCACGAGTCGGTCGGCCGGTCGGTGGGCCTCACCGGCGACGAGCTCGCGACGCTGCGCACGTCTGACCCCGCTGAGAACGCAGCCGTCGCCCTGTGCCGCGCCCTCGTCGCGGGCGACGTTGATGACGCCCAGTGGTCGGCCGCGCGTGAGCACCTCGACGAGGCGACCATCTTCGAGCTCACGACGCTGGTCGGCTACTACGCCACGCTCGCCCTGCAGCTCCGGGTCTTCCGCGCGGAGTAAAAGGACGACGTGATCCCTCCTCGGGCGGTCAAGTTGCGCCTCAATTGAGGCGGAATTTCATCCGCTCAGAAGGGGGCACGTCGACCCGAATCGCCGGGTCGAGCAGCTACCCGAGCCACCCCCGCAGCCCATCGAGCAGCCGCTCGACGTCACCCTCGGAGGTGTACGGCGCGACGCCCATGCGCAGCGCGTTCTCGTCGCGCAACCCAAGTGCCCGGAACGGCTCCATCGCGTAGAACGAGCCGGCGGGCGCGAGCACATCCCGCGCCGCCAAGAACTCGTACGCGTCGGCGAGGTCCCGTCCCTCGACCGTGATCAGCAGCGTCGGGGTGCGTTTCGCGGCCCGCGACCACAGGGTCACGCCGTCCCCGAGCGAGGCCAGCCCCGCCTCGATCAGCCCCCGCATCCGCAGCTCGTGTGCGTCGACCTCATGCAGTGATGCGACCAGTTGCGCGCGCCGCCCGGTCGCGCCGCCTGGGGCGATGCCTGCCAAGAAGTCGACGGCCGCCGTGGCGCCGGCCATGATCTCGTACGGCAGGGTGCCGAACTCGAATCGCTCGGGTACGACGTTCGTCGAGGGCGCGAGCTTGTCGGGCTCGATCGACTCGAGCAGCGACGGCGCAGCGGCGAGAACGGCGCAGTGCGGACCGAGGAACTTGTACGGCGAACACATGAAGAAGTCGGCGCCGAGGGCATCGACATCGACCAGTTCGTGCGCCGTGTAGTGCACGCCGTCCACGTAGACGAGGGCGCCGACAGCGTGCGCGCGGTTGGCGATGGCGCGCACCGGCGGCTGCGTTCCAAGCAGATTGGATGCCGCGGTGACCGCGACCAGCCGCGTGCGGTCGGTGATGGCGGCCTCGATGCTCGCGGCATCCAGTTCACTGGTCGCGGTGTCGAGTTCGAGCCAGCGCAGGGTCGCGCCGGCGCGTTCTGCTGCCTGCACCCACGGCCGCACGTTGGCGTCGTGGTCGAGCCGGCTGACGACCACTTCGTCGCCCGGCGCCCAGGTCTTGGCCAGATGCCGCGAGAAGTCGTACGTCAACTGTGTCGCGCTGCGCCCGTAGACGATGCCACGCGCATCAGCCCCGAGCAGGTCGGCGTATGCCGCCCGAAAGTCCGCGACGGCCTGGTCGGCGTTCGCTTCGGAGCGGCCGACCGTGCCGCGATTCGACAGCGGTCCGGTGAGGGTGCGGGCGATCGCCTCGCCGACGACGCGCGGCGTCTGCGTGCCGCCCGGGCCGTCGAAATGGGCGATGCCCGACTCGAGCGAGGGGAACTCGGAGCGCAGCGAAGCGACGTCGAAACTCATGAGCTCATGGTGTCACGCCGGTAGGCTCGGCCCATGGACCCGATCACAGCGAGCGTCGGCGGCATCGTCGGCCTGATCATCTTCATCGTCACCGTGGTGTCGATCGTGAACAACCCGAATCATGGCGGGGTCGGCAAGTTCGTCTGGATCCTGGTGGCGTTCTTCCTCAGCATCCTCGGTTCGATCCTGTGGCTCATCTTCGGCCGCGGTCGCGTGCCGAAGCGCCGCTAGGGGCAGTAGAGCCGAGTCGGGGTCGATTGATCCTGGCTGCGCCCGATGTCGTGCTCTGACATGGGCGCTCCGCACAGCGGGCACGCGCGACCGGATGCCGGGGCGGGTTCGGGCTGGTCGTACGGTCCCAGCGGCGGAGGACCGAGGTACGGGAACAGCCGCCGGTTGAGCCGGTTGAAGAATCCGCCGCCCTCGAAGTCGTTGGCGGGTCGAGGCGATTCTGTTCGTGTCACAATCATTAGTGTACTAACTAATTGGTAGGATGAACAGGTGTCCACAGATCTGCTCGCCCTCGAGAACCAGGTGTGTTTCGCGCTGGCCGTCGCGACTCGCAAGGTGATCGGCGCGTACCGCCCGCTGCTCGATCCGATGGGGCTCACGCACCCCCAGTACCTGGTGATGCTGGCGCTCTGGCAAGACAGCCCGCGCCGCGTCGTCGACCTCTCACGAGCGCTCGCCCTCGAGCCCGCGACGCTCTCGCCGCTGCTGAAGCGCCTCGAGGCGGCCGGGCTTCTGACACGCGCCCGTGGCGCCGACGAGCGCACCCTCGACGTCGAACTCACCGACGCCGGGCGCGCCTTGCGCACCGAGGCCGAGACAGTTCCGCCCCGCGTGGCCGCGATGCTCGACATGAGTGTCGCCGAACTCGACGCGATGCGCGCGACACTGAACCGGGTGATCGCAGCGGCGGATGCGGTGGCCGCCTAAGGCGCGATCGACAGGAACACGAACGCCGCGAAGATCACGAGATGCACCCCGCCCTGCAGGCGGGTGGCGCGGCCCGGCGCGATGGTCAGAATGCTGACGACGACGGTGAGCATCAACAGCACGATCTGAGTCGG
This sequence comes from Pseudolysinimonas sp., assembly GCA_039932215.1. Taxonomy (GTDB): domain Bacteria; phylum Actinomycetota; class Actinomycetes; order Actinomycetales; family Microbacteriaceae; genus JBDSKH01. Next base: position 6,565 of record JBDTQN010000019.1, read on the forward strand.
GCCCAGGCCGAGCAGCAGGGGCCCGTCGAGGAAGAACGAGGCGACCGCGATTGCCGGGATGGTGAGTCCGATGCTCGCCACCGCCGAACCGAGCGCGAGATTGAGGCTGGTCTGGATGCGATTGCGCCGGGCCGCGCGCACCGCCGCGATGCTCTCGGGCAGCAGCACGAGCAGCGCGATGACCACACCGACGAACGACGCAGGGAACCCGACCGCCTCGACCCCCGCCTCGATGGACGGCGACACCAGCTTGGCCAGACCCACCACGGCGATCAGGGCCAGCAGCAGCAGCCCGAGACTGATCAGCGCCGAGCGGGTCGTCGGCGCCGACGCGTGATCCTCGTCGCGCAGGGACTTGCCGTCGGCGGCGACGGGCAAGAAGAAGTCGCGATGCTTGAGGGTCTGGGTGGTCACGAACAGCGCATACAGCGCGAGCGACGCGATCGCGACGAAGACGAGTTGCGACGTCGAAAACTGGCCGTTCGGCCCCGACGTGAAGGTGGGGATCACGAAGCACAGCACCGCGAGGGTCGTCACCGTGGCGAGCAGCGCACCCGCACCCTCGGCGTTGAAGCGGATCAGACCGTGCCGCAGGGCACCCACCAGCAAGGCCACGCCGACGATCCCGTTCGTGGTGATCATGACGGCGGCGAACACCGTGTCGCGTGCGAGCGACGCCGTCTCGGGGCCGCCCGATGCGACAAGGGTGATGATCAGCGCCACCTCGATCACGGTCACCGCGACCGCCAGCACGAGCGAGCCGAACGGCTCACCCACTTTGTGCGCGATCACCTCGGCGTGATGCACGGCGGCAAGCACCGTCGCAGCCAGCACGATCGCCATCAGGATGACGACGGCCAACCCGGGCTTCGCGTTCCACCCGAGCCCCAGGGTGACGACACCCAGAAGCGGAACGCCCACCGCCCCCAGGTTCTTGGTCAGCAGGGAGCGGGTCATGCATCCATTGTCTCAGTGGGCGGTTTACGGCACCCCGTGAGACTTGTTGGTCCAGGCGAGCTCTTGCGCGAGCTTGGTCTCGACGACGGCATCTTCGGGCAGCATCGTGCGGTACGCGCTGCCCTTGTCGGGGATGACGTCGATCATGGCGTCGATCATCGGCTGCGGGTCGTGCTGCAGCAGCATCACCGGTCCGGCCGGCGGCATCGGCACGAGCACGTCGCGGTCGTGCGCCCACTGCTGGTAGCTCTCGGCACCGGTCTCGTTGAAGCCGGTCTCGTACAGGCCGGGGTTGATCGTGGCGACGCCGATGCCGAACAGGTTCAGCTCGGCGCGCATGTTCGACGCGATCGCCTCGATGGCGTGCTTGGTGGCGGCGTAGGCGCCCAGGAACGGCGGCGCGTATAGACCCGCCTGCGACGAAGTCCACACGATGCGTCCGCGTTTGCGTTTCATCATCTGCGGCACGATCCGCCGGGCCAGGTCGAGGTGCGCGAACACGTTGATCTCGAAGGCTCGCCTCAGCAGTTCCATCGGCACATCGACGATCGAGCCGGCCTCTTGCACGGCCGCGTTGAGCACCAGCACGTCGACGTCACGGTCGGCGGCGTGGGCGATGTCGAGCTCGTTCAGCAGGTCGAGCTTGATCACCTCGAGCTTCGCGCCCTCCGCCTCGGCGCGCTCGCGGAACGCGGTGACCTGCTGCCAGGTCTCACCGGCCACGGTGACGTGGTGGCGCTTGGCGAGGCCGAGGGCGGCGCCGGCGCCGAAGCCGCTCGTCGCCCCGGTGATGAGGATCTTCTGTTTCATCGCGGTTCCTTGTGAATAGGCGAGGGCCCCGGCCCGCACTGCGGAACCGGGGCCCTCAGTCTGCGTTAGACCGTGGTGCGTCGACCCGTGAGCATGCGGACCAGCCACACGATGACGGCGATGACCAGCAGCACGATGCCGACCCAGAGAAGGAAGTTGAGCGACTGCACGAATCCGCCCGTGAAGAGCAGGATGACGGCGACGATCGCAACAATGGCGAGCAGGATGTTCATGGTGTTGATCTCCTTTGTGCACCCGCTCGTAACGGGGGCGAGATCCACCCAACTCCGCTGCGGGATGCCGTGGTCGGCTATTCAGAGAACGTTCAGGTGATGCCCTTGCAGAACTCAGTCTCACGGGCAATTCAGCCCACTTCCCGGCTGAGAGTGTCACGATGAACCATGGACGTCTTGGCGCAACTGGTCGGTGGGTGGATGGCCCGCCAGCGGTGGTACGCCGGCAAAGGCGGGGTCCCGCGACTGCGAACCGTGGGCGACATCCCCCTTCCGAGTCCCGACCACGACGCCCTCATTCACATCCTTCTGCTGGCCGATGACGCCGACCCGCGTCGGGCCGTGTACCAGGTTCCGGTGGTCGAGCGACGCGGAGTGCCCGAGGGTTCCGAGGCTCACCTGATCGGGCCGAACGGCGACCGCGCGGTGTTCGATGCACCGTTCGACCCGGCATTCGCGGCGGCGATGCTCGACGCGATCCGCGGCGACACGCACCCGACCGCCGGGCAGCAGGTGACCGGCAGCGGCGTGCTCACCGGCGAGCAGTCGAACACCTCGATCGTGGTCTCGACCCGCAACGCGGGCGACGTGATGGTGAAGGTGTTCCGCGTCGTGCAGCACGGCCAGAATCCCGACTCAGAGTTGCAGGGCGCCCTGAGTTCTGCCGGGTCTTCGTACGTTCCGCACTTCGTCGGCGCACTCGATGCGACGTGGCAGGACGCCGGCGAGACGGTCGGGCACGGCCAGCTCGCGATCGCGCAAGAGTTTCTGCGCGGTGCCGAAGACGCGTGGCTCACGGCCCGCCGTGCCGTCGACGCCGGCGACGACTTCTCGAGCCGCGCGTTCGCGCTCGGCCGCGCCACCGCCGCCCTGCATGCGACCCTCGCCGAGCGCCTCCCGACCGAGCCGCCCGCCCGAACGGCCGTCGCGGCGATGACCGGCATTTGGACGGCGCGGCTCGAAGCCGCGATCCGCGATGTGCCGGCGCTGTCCGAGCACCGCGACGACATCCAGACCGCGTATGCGCACGCCGCAACCAGCGATTGGCCACGGCTGCAGCGCATCCACGGCGACCTGCACCTCGGCCAGATCCTGCACGCGACGGCGGGCGGCGTCGAGCGGTGGGTGTTCATCGACTTTGAAGGCGAGCCGCTGCGCACCATCGAGGAGCGCACCCGCCCCGAGCCCCCGCTGCGCGACCTGGCCGGGATGCTGAGGTCGTTCGACTACGCGGCCGCCTCGTCGACGCATCCGGATGCCGACGCGTGGGCCCGCGGTGCCGGTGACGCGTACCTGGCCGGTTACGAAGAGGCGGGCGGCGCCATCGGCGACCACGCCCTTCTCACCGCGTTCGAGCTCGACAAGGCGGTCTACGAGGCGAGTTACGAGGCGCGCAACCGCCCGTCGTGGCTGCCGATCCCCGTGCGGGCGATCGAGCGGCTGTCGTCGCGAACGCCCGCCGGTTGAGCGGGCGCGCCCCTCAGCCCGTGACGGGGTAGTTCGCGCTCTTGAGCAGACCGGCGAGGTGCGCCGCGTTCACCGCGACGGTCTTCGTCGTGCCGGCCGTGGCATCCGGGGTCTTCGGCAGGTCCTGATAGTCGACCTTCGCCATCGCCTCGCCGTTCCAGTAGGTGACCCCCTGCGCCGGGATGGTGAACCCCACATCGTTCAGCGCCTGGAACACCTCCGCCGAGATCAGGTGCGCACCGTCTTCGTTGCCGACGGCCGCGACGATCGCGACTTTGCCGAACAGAATCGGACGACCCTCGTCGTCGGTCTCGCTCAGCTCCGCGTCGAGGCGCTCGAGCACGCGGTGGGCGACACTCGACGGGTGACCCATCCAGGTCGGCGTCGCCAGCACCAGGATGTCGGCCGCGAGCACCTTCTCGCGGATCGCCGGCCACGCGTCGCCGTCGCCCATGTCCTTGTCGACGCCGGGGCGCACATCATGGTCGACGACACGCACCGCCTCGCCGGTCACATCGAGCTTGCGCAGCTCGGCCAGCACCTCGCGGGCCAGCTTGTCGGCGCTCGACTTCGCGGGGGCGGGCTTCAGCGTGCAGACGAGGGCGACAGCGGTGAGATCTGTCATGGCCCCACGGTAGGCAGACGCGCCTGCGCCGCCGGTGGCAGGTGTCCCAACTGCCAGCCGACGTGCAGACTGAAGCAGTGACCGATCTGTCGAGCATCGCGGGCGAGCTCTACGGCCTCGACCTCGACGCGTTCACGGCCGAACGCAACACGCGGGCGAAGGCGCTGCGTGACGACGACCGAGAGCTGGCGGATGCCGTGGCGGCACTCCCCAAACCATCGGCCTCGGCGTGGCTGGTCGACCAGCTCGTCAGGGCCGAGCCCCACATCGTCGCCGACGCCCTCGGCCTCGGACCCGCTCTCCGGGCCGCGCAGGCGGCCTTCGACCGCGACGCGCTGCGCGAGCTCGGACAGGACCGGCGCGCGGCCCTCTCCGCCGTCGCGGACGCCGCCCGCCGGGTCGCCGCCGACCGCGGACGCCCCGTCAGTTCTGCCATCGCCGACGACGTCGAGCAGACCGTTCTCGCCGGAATGCTCGACGAGGATGCCGCGGCGGCCGTGCGCTCCGGCCGCCTCGTGCGCAGCCTCCAAAGCATCGGCGGCGAAGCCGTCGACCTCGACGGAGCCGTCGCCGCCCCCGGAGAAGCCCTCGCCGAGCGAGGTGCGGCGGCCCGTCCGCGGCGCACGCCGCCCGCGCCGACAGCACCCGACCGCGGCGAGAAAGCGCGCGCCGAGGTCGCCGCCGCCGAGCGCGAAGCCGCGGCGGCGCGGGACGAACTGGGTGCTGCCGACGACGGACTCGCGGCCGCGGCCGACCGGCACGAGCAACTCGTCGGCGAGCGCGACGACGCGCTCGCCGAATACGACCGACTCGAGCGGGAGGTCGCCGACGCCGAGCGCGCGCGGCGCGAAGCGATCCGTGACCGCGATCGGGCCAACCGGCGCGCAGAAGGCGCCGAACGCGTCGTCGCGCGCGCCCAGGCCAAGCTGGACGAACTGGGTTGAACGCCCGCGCTAGCCGGCGTTCGAGATCGGCATCGGCCCGGTGGCCGTCGACTCGAAGCCCTCAGCAAGCGGAACGTTCATCGCGAGTCCCGCGCCGCGGTGCCGCGTGATGCGCGCTGCCAGGTGCACCATGTAGGGCGGATCGCCGGCGATCACCGATCCGTCGCGCGCCGTGACGCGAATGATCGTTGACCCGTCCTGCGCCACCGCGGCGGAGTGGATAAAGCGGTCCCGCTCATCCAGCAACTCAACCGCTCGTTGTGCCCATAGCGGCACCCGGCTGTCGTCCTGTGCCGCCTCGACGGTGCTCAGGTCCAGTTGTTCCAGCCGCGCCCCCGCGATGACCAGTTCGCCCAGCGCACGCAGGAACTCGTTGTTGATCGTCGCTGCGCGAAGGTTGTCGTCTGTCATCTCATTGCCCGTTCTGCCCCACCGTCCCAGCGCGGCGCCCCGAGGCTATCGCCGGGTCGGAAGGCTCCGAAACCCCCTTGTGTGCAGGCCGGGATCATGCAAGGTCACGGGCAGCGGGTGCGCGCCGAGGGTTAGGCTCTCGATACCGATCGGAGGACGACGATGACCGACGAACAGCAGGTGGACCCTCGGTACGACCCCGCCTTCCAGCGCGGATTCGAGGGCAAGGTCGCGTCCGGTGTGCGCACCCGCACCTCCGTGCGTCGCACCGCACTCGTCGCGCCCGCGCCCTATCGCACCAGCGAGCCCGAGCCGCAGGTCGAAGACTACGGAGTGCAGGATGTCGCGCCGACCCGGTCTTCTGTTGACGACGAGCCCGAAGATGCGCCCGATTACGTTCCGGTGCGCCAGACCAGCATGCGCGACCTGACACGCAACCCGTTCCTCATCGTTCTCGCCCTGCTCGGCGTCGTGATGATCATCGGGGGCGGGGCGTGGGCGAACCAGGGCCGTCAGCTCGTCGCCGCACGCGGCGGCGCATCGAACGAACTCGACTACTGGTTCTTGCAGTCCACCGTCGTCGCAGCGCCGCTCACGATCCTGGCAGGCATCGCCATCCTCGCCGGTGTGCTTTTCGTCGCCGCGACAGCCTGGAACCGTCGCTAGAACTCAGACTGCAGTGCCCGCCGCCGCCGCCGCCGCCTGCTCCTTCTTCTGCGTCGCCGCTGTCCGGAACACGATGACCACCCCGAGAACCGTGAACACGAGCACCAGCAACAGGCCGATCAAGGTGTCGCCGCCGCCGCGCGACATGGTCGCGTCGAGGCCCTCGAAGAACTTGCCCGAGCGCAGGGCGCGAGAGAAATACGCGCCGTTCGGCACCACGAAGCCGGCGATGTACGAGAGCACGATCGTGACCACCGCGACGATCGAGACCCGCAGCGCCCCGTTGTAGCTGACGCGACCGCCCGAGCCGAAGCGGTACAGGGCGAGAGCCCCGATCGAGATACCGAGCGCGACCCAGCCCGAGATGAAGCCGATCGAGGCGACCAGCGACCAGACGATGATGCCCGCGGGGATGATCAGCAGCGCGAGCAGGGTGCCGCGAGTGCGGTTCTCGGGCGGCAGAACGACCGCCGCGGCGGGCTGAACAGGCGTCGCGGGCGTCGGGGTGGGCACGGAGGCATCCGGGGTTTCGCTCATGAGTTTCACGATAGCGCGCACCCCGGGCTTCCCTCACGCGCCCCCGTACGCCATCCTGGCGGGAGAAATCTCGCCCCGCTGTCAACCTTCCCCGCTCCTGAAGCGTCGTAGAGATGTGAGCCCTGCCGTGAAAGAGCGCGTCGAGTTGGACCTCGACACCTTTGTCGCGACCGAGTACCCGAAGGTCGTTGCGGCCGTCGGCCTCATCACGGGCAATCGACAGGATGCTGCGGACGCCGTGCAGGATGCGATCGTCGGGTTCCTGGCCAAACCTCCGGCCCGCAAGATCACCAACGTCGCGGCCTGGATCACCGTCGTCGCCACGAACAGGGCGCGCGACATCCAAAGATCAAAGGGTGCAGAAGCCCGGGCGTTGGCGAAAGTCGGCGTCGACGACGAGAGCACCGATGACGTGCTCAACTCGCTCGACATCGACGTGAAAGCGGCGATCGAGACCCTGCCCCTGCAACAGAAACAAGTGTGCGTGCTTCATTACCTGCTCGACCAATCCGTAGAGACCATCGCGGAAGGCCTGGGCGTGACCGAGGGCACGATCAAGACCCAGCTGTTCCGAGCGCGAAAAGCTCTTGCGGCGCAACTGAGGAAGGAGGATCACCGTGGCTGACTTCGATGACATCGACGCCCTGTTGAGCAGCTCGCTCAAGAAGGCGGCAGAACCGGCGAACTCCGCCGGTGTCGCCGACGCCATCCGTTCGCGGGTGGCGGGCGGCGATGCCGGCACTACTGTTGCGGGGGCGACAGCACCCGGATGGGGTGGGGGCGGCGCGCTCGGATGGCTTCCCTGGATCGGCGCCATCATCGCCGTCGGGGCGGTCGGCGCGACCCTCGGTGTGCTCGGCGTCTTCGGCCAGCCGACCGAGACCGTGCGAGCCGACGACTCCGCACTCGTCAATTCCTCCCTCCGCGCCGAAGCCCCGTTCGCCGCATGCCCCGGCGGTGAGCCGATCGGGACTCTTCCGGCGGGCGCCCGCGTGCTCGCCGTAGAGCGCGACGACGACTCGGCCAACGTCGGGGTGCGCGACCCCTATGACGTGACCGCGACGCTCTGGCTCGCGGCGGCGCTGGTGTCGTCCGACGAGGGTCAGCCGCAGATCTCGTCCCTTCCGGTCGGCGAGCCGTGCCCCGAGATCGTCATCGAGAACGAGACCCCGTCGCCGCAGCCCACCCCGACCACCGAGCCGACGAAGCCGCCGAACGCCCCCGGAGACACGACGCCCCCGACTGTGAAACCGGGCGCATGGTCGCAAGCAGGTGTCTACGGCACCGGCTCGGCACCGTACTGCAATGAGTTTGCCGACATCGTTGTCTCGGTCGCCGACAATGTCGGCGTGACATCGGTCACTGCCGCTCAGTCCCACGCCGGCTCGAGCATCACGCAGATCGGCGTGAGTGGCGGAAACTACACGTTCCGGTTCACCGCCGGTGTCTACTCGTACCCGAGTCCCGATCTGCCAGTCACGGTCACGTTTACCGCGAAAGACGCCGCGAACAACGCTGCGAGCGCGAACAAGACCATCACCATCTACAACACCTGCCTGATCTGAGCCGCTCATGACTACTCGCCCGTGGTTCCGTCCCGTTCTCGGACTCGTCATCGCGCTCGCCGTCGGCGTCGCGGCGGTGTTCATCGGATTCCAGTTCGCCCCGAAGCAGCAGATCGTCGAGACGCCGACCGCGATCGCCGCGCCCGAGACGATCACGGCCCCGATCGTGCAGCCGGTGGCCTTCGGCGAAGACACCCCGCCGGCCGACGCGGTCGACGGCGTCTTCGAGGTCGGCGACGCCACCGGCACGTACGAGGTCCCGATCCCCGACGACACCACCAGCGACGGCGCGGCCACGGTCGAGGCGTACGCCGAGGCGGAGGCGCACGCCGACGACGCGATCCGGCCGACGCTGCCCGGGTGGGAGGTCATCCCCTACCTGCCCGAGTTGCACCTGTTCGACCCCTGTTCGCCGCCCCTGGGCACCGAACCCGCCGACGACTGCCCGCCCGGTGTCACCGGTCTCATCCTGCCCATCATCGACATCGCCGACTTCGGCACCGTGGTGTGGATAGATCCGCCGACGTCCGACGAGGTCGCTGCCGGCGACGACAGCACCCACGGGCGCAGCTGCGACTTCGCCGAGGACGGTGTGCACGCCCTCGTGCTCGAGACCGTCCCGGCCGATCTCGACGTGGTGACGTTGCAGGCCGTGTCCACCTCGGCTGGCATCGTCTACACGTTCGCGAACTCGGCCCACATTGAGGTCAGCGACGAGCAGCGCACCGCGTACGAGGACTCGCTCGACGCCGCTGCGGACTTCTTCGATGTGGCATTCCCGACCTGGTGCCTCACGATCGACAGCGATGATCTGCCCGACGGCAGCTACGCCGTCGAGGCACACGGATCGGACGACACCGGTCGCGACGCCGACGCCGTCGCCGGGACCTTCACGCTCCCGCTGCCTGCGCCCGTACACCCCGAGATCCAGGTGCGCACCATCGGCGAGAGCCTCGTGCTGGCGTCCGCGATCCACAGCCCCGACGAGACCATCACCATGAAGGTGCAGGCAGGCCCCGGCACTCTGCCATCCACGGCCTGCGAGAACGACGGCACCGTCGACCTCGAACCCTTGACCACCGCGGAAGCCGATGTCGACCCGGCGTACCTCGTCAGCATCCATGCCCCCGCCGACTACACGCGCAAGACGGTGAACGCCTATCGCGTACCCGAGGGTTCGACGATCGTGTTCTGCGCCCGCTGGTGGCCCGGCGGCGATGCTCCCAGCTGGCAGGAGAGCCAGTGGACGTACACCTCGTTCATCGATGTGCACAGCCCCGACCGGATCATGCCGACGGTCAAACTCGAAGCCGTCACGCCCGCCGACCCCGGGCTGCGCGGGCTGTACATCAACGGCTCGACGATGGAAGGGATCCAGTGCGACTCGCAGGCCGCATGGGCCCTCGGCAACGACGTGGACGCCGACCATGACGACATCTGCCGATCGAGCGACGGCGTGGAGGGGACCGCGTACACCTACGGCGACGGCTATCTGCGTGACGACGGCTTCAGTGGTGATCTCGCCCTGCAGGTCGTCGCCAACTACGACTCCGGCGAGGACACCCAGAACTGGGTGTTCCTGAATCTCAGCCGCAACATGTGCTTCGGCACCTGCCGGCTGCCGCGCAGCCAGCACTACTTCCTGCCCGTCGGTGCCCTTGAGTCCGGGTCGTGCGGGGTGTTCACCGGCCTCGACTGTCAGCCGGTTGACACGACCCGCGCTGGCGGGGCCGTGATGGTGAAGGTGTCCTGGGCCCAGGGAAACCAGAACGGGCTCGAACGGTTCCGGACCGGGACCGCGCTCGGCACGGCGCAGATGTATGAGCCGGCCGACCGCGCCCAGGTCGACACGAACCTCGGCTGGCGCAACCTGCGCGTCGACCCGACAACCCTGCTCTACGGGGGCTACCTCGACGTCGCAGTAGACCGCGACGCTACCGTCATCCCCCGCCTTGTCCGACCCGCCGACGGCCTGGTTGCACCGGGAGGGTGCGCCAACCCGACCGGTGGCGCGCCGGGCGAACCGGTCACAATGCTGGCCGGTGTGCAGCAGTCGATCCGCTACGAGGGGCTGACTGCCGGCTGTTCCTATCAGGTCGAGCTCACGGTGCTGGAGGGCGATGCGACCGTCGGGGGCATGTGGGGGATCTTCGCCGGAGCCGACTTCTGGGCGAACGCCCGCGTTGATGTGCCGCTCATCCCGGTCACGCTCGAGGCCATCGTTGTCTTCAACGAACAGCACGCACATGTGCGTCGCCTCGAGATGCAGCTCGGTGGCTTCGACCTCGGGCTGCCCGAGGGCGGATGCACGATCAGCGACGGGTCATACGTGTCGGTCCAGACCTTCGCGACGTCGCTGCCTGCTGAACTCCCGCTCACCGGCGTCGCCGACATCCGAGTCGAGCCGCCGTGCAACGATCTCGCGCCGCGCACCGTTGGGCCGTCGGCTTTCAGTCTTCCCGGCTTCACTCTCCGCCAGTTGCTCGAGGCCGACATCGAGAGCGGGCGCAGCGTCTTCACGAATATCGACGTCAACGGCGAACGGATTACCATCCTGCTGGACGCCCGCCTGCGCGGCTAGCCCGCCAGTCGACGCGAGATGCGGTGCGCGTGGTCGAGCAGCAGGCGGCCGAGCTCGGGACGGCGATCTGGGCCGAATCGCGACTCGACGCCGGTCAGGCTGAGCGCCCAAGCCGGCTGGCCGGTGCGGTCGAACACCGCGGCGCCCATGCCCCAGCTGCCCTCGACGATGAGGCCGGGGTTGACGGCATAGCCGCGCTCGCGGGTCTCGGCGATGCGCGCGCGCACGGCGTCGGCGGCGTGGGTCTCTCCCCAGCGCGGCACAAGATCGGCCGAGGCGAGGTAGCGCTCGACCTGCTCCTCGGGCAGGAAGGCGAGCATTGCCAGCCCCGCCGACGCGACCCCGAGCGGAAACCGGATGCCCTCGTGCAGCACGAACGACCGGATCGGGAACGACCCTTCTTCACGCAACAGGCACACGCTCTCGTCGCCCCGCCGCGCCGACAGGAACGCGCTCTCGCCCGTCTCGGCCGCGAGCGCACGCAGGCTGTCGCGAGCGATCCCCGTGATGTCGTACCGCTCGGCCGCGATCGCGCCCATCAGATACAGCTCCGGACCGAGGTACCAGCGCGACCCCTCCGCATCGCGATCGACGAAGCCGTCGGCGGCGAGAGAGCTCAGGATGCGATGGGCAGTCGGCCGCGCCAGCCCTGTCGCGTGGGCCACGGCACTCGATCCGATGCCGCCGGGCATCGACCCGGAGACGGCACGCAGCACTGCTGCGACGCGTCCGACCACCTGCGCGCCCTCCACCATGTCCATATTGTGGACCAGGCGACCGCCCGACGCCACATGCCGAGCGGACTTTGACAGCATCCCGAACCGCTCGTAGCGTGAGAACACGCCATATCGTGGACAAGGGAGTCGCATGGCCAGCAAGATCTGGGACAGCGCCGCCGAGGCGATCGCCGGAACCGTGACCGATGGCATGACCATCGCGGTCGGCGGGTTCGGGCTGAGCGGCATCCCCACCAACCTGATCACCGCGCTGCGCGACACCGGCGCCACCGACCTGATCGTCGTCAGCAACAACATGGGTGTCGACGGCAAGGGCCTCGGCCTGCTGCTCGAGGGCGGGCAGGTGCGCAAGGTGCTGTCGAGCTACGTGGGCGAGAACAAGCTGTTCGCCGCGCAGTACCTCTCGGGCGCGCTCGACGTGGAGTTCGTGCCACAAGGCACCCTGGCCGAGCGGCTGCGCGCCGGCGGTGCCGGCATCCCGGCGTTCTTCACGCCGACGGGCGTCGGCACGCCGATCGCCGAGGGCAAAGAGGAGCAGACGTTCGACGGGGTCCGGG